>CAYVJO010000001.1:0-22029 GCA_964451735.1 uncultured Hyphomicrobiaceae bacterium
GCACGACAGCTTCCAGGACCGGCAGCATGGCCTGAAGGTTCGAAAGCTTCTTCTCATGAATGAGAATCAGCGGGTCATCTAACTCAACGCGCATCTTTTCGGCGTCGGTGACAAAATAAGGCGAGATATAGCCACGATCGAACTGCATGCCTTCGACGACTTCGAGTTCAGTTTCAAGGCTCTTGGCCTCTTCGACCGTAATGACCCCCTCATTGCCGACTTTCTCCATCGCCTCGGCGATCAGACGGCCAACTTCGGTGTCGCCATTGGCGGAAATCGTCCCAACCTGAGCAACCTCACTGCTGTTTGTGATCTTCTGAGCCCGAGCCGCAAGTTCTGTTACGACGGCGCTAACGGCGATATCGACACCGCGCTTCAGGTCCATTGGATTTGCGCCTGCGGCGACGGATTTTGCGCCTTCCCGGACAATTGCCTGAGCGAGCACGGTTGCAGTGGTGGTGCCGTCGCCGGCGATGTCGTTCGTCTTGGAGGCGACTTCGCGCACCATTTGTGCGCCCATATTCTCGAACTTATCCTCAAGTTCGATTTCCTTGGCGACCGTTACGCCATCCTTGGTGATGCGAGGTGCGCCGAACGACTTGTCCAGCACGACGTAGCGGCCTTTCGGACCCAGTGTCACCTTGACGGCGTCGGCGAGAATATCTACGCCGCGCAGCATCCGCTCGCGTGCGTCTTGAGCAAATTTGACTTCCTTGGCAGCCATTTAATCGTCTCCTTCGATCAATCGATTTTTTGTTTACGACTCTTTAAGCAGCTTTTTTCTTGCTGCTTGAGGACCCGCCTTCGAGAATGCCTAGAATGTCGCTTTCTTTCATGATCAGAAGGTCTTCCCCATCGATCTTGACTTCAGTGCCGGACCATTTTCCGAACAGGATCCGGTCGCCGGCTTTGACATCCAGCGGGATCAATTCGTTGTCGTCGCCACGCGCTCCTGGACCAACAGCGACAACTTCGCCTTGCTGCGGCTTTTCCTTCGCTGTATCGGGGATGATGATGCCGCCTGCGGTTTTTTCTTCGGCATCTATGCGGCGAACCACAACACGATCGTGAAGCGGACGAAACTTCATCGGTATAACCTCCATAAATGATCGGACAATATATCGAGCACGGAGCGTCAGCCGCTCAATCGTCTCTGCGCTTGCGATCTAAGAGCAATTGTTAGCACTGTCAAGAGAAGAGTGCCAGAAATGCGCAAATAGATGTAATCGCTTTGTTTTTTTTAGTCCAAATGAAGCACTTCTCCGGTCTGGTTACCCAGTCGGCATCACCTGAGCGATCAAGAATCCGATATCTATAGCTAAGATCACGCCATATCTACGATATAGCGCCGTAGGTCGCACGTGCACACAGTGCAAATGCGTTTGTCCTTGCGAGTGATTCGACCCTGATGCCGCTGACGAGTCTGCAAATCTATCATTTCGCCCGGCGCATAGCCGCTTTTATGACCCTCGCTTGTGCGGTAAATAGTATATCATGTTTAGCAGAGAGAAGCGCTAGTATTCGCGCCACATAAGGTGCCGGTTGCGTAGTACATTGGCATAGTGGAAGCGGGGTGCTCTCGTTCGGTCATGCGTCTTCTTCTTTCGGGTAGCGCAACTTGCCGAAAGCGAGGCGAAGACGCGATTTGACGGTTCCAACAGGAACGCCGAGCCTGTCTGCAATTTCGGCCTGTGAGTATCCATCTAAAGTCATACGCACAACTTCAAACTGTTCCGTGGAAAGGCAGATCAGCGCTTTTTCAACTTCGACTCTCTGTTCCTCCAGAGCAAGTGATCCCTTCGGTCTGGTACCGCTATCCTGAAGCGGTAACAGCTGTCCACAATATTCCTCCCATACCACCTGCCTGCGCAGCCTGTCGATCCGAAGGTTGCGCGCTATGGTATAGATCCAGGTTGAAATCGCGCCTTTTTCGGCCGCGAAAAGATGAGACTTTCGCCACACGGTAAGCATCGTGTCCTGAACGATGTCTTCTGCTGTGTCTCTATGAGCGCCCTGCCGTATGAGCATGGCCGTAACCTTTGGTCCGAAGGTCAGGAAAATTGAGCGGAAGGCGCTTTCGTTTTGCAGCACTGCGTTATTCTTCAAACGATCATGCATTCCTGCAAGCACATTTGACATGATGGTCTGGGTCGCGCCTGCACCCCACAAATCTCTATCCGACTATAGTCCTGTAACAGAAGGAAAAATAGTCGAAAACAGCCTTTAGTCTGATATCGATCAAACAAATACCCCGTGTTCCCAGTTTTGCCCGAAAGGGAAAAGAACTCAGTTGGAATTGAGAAATATTTATTATTATGGAGTAATGATGTATCGATTGGGCGCATCTCACTTGCCCTTCAGAATGGCGCCGGATGCACTGGCGCAGCGGTTATCCACAAGATGGTTCGCCACGCTTTGTCTAGGCAACCTTCCCGTCCAGAAGAAACCCGCCCGATTGCCGTGACCAAAGGCTGGCGTAAATGCCGCCATGATCTAGAAGGCTGTCATGCGCGCCTTCTTCCACGATTGCGCCTTGATCCATCACTATGAGGCGGTCCATGGCAGCGATGGTCGATAAACGGTGAGCGATCGCGATTACTGTCTTGCCTCGCATCAGCGTGTAAAGCTGCTCCTGAATGGCAGCCTCGACTTCAGAGTCGAGCGCGGATGTCGCCTCGTCCAGGATAAGGATGGGCGCGTCCTTCAGCAGAACCCGGGCGATTGCGATACGCTGGCGCTGTCCGCCGGAAAGCTTCACGCCTCTCTCACCCACATGCGCGCTATAACCGCGACGGCCTTTGTAATCTTCCAGATCGAGAATGAAATCATGCGCTTGGGCTCGCTTTGCGGCAGCGATGATATCGGCCTCGTCCGCATCAATGCGGCCATAGCGGATATTGTCATGCACCGAGCGGTGCAGAAGCGAGGTGTCTTGCGTGACAACCCCGATCTGAGCGCGAAGAGAATCTTGCGTAACCGAGGCGATATCCTGTCCGTCGATCAAAATCCGTCCAGCTTCAAGATCGTGGAAGCGCAAAAGCAGGTTCATCAAAGTCGATTTTCCGGCGCCGGAGCGGCCGATCAAACCGACTTTTTCGCCCGGACGCACGTCGAGTGATAGAGTCTCGATGAGCCCGCCATCACGGCCGTAATGAAAACGGATTTTTTCGTAGCGTATTTCTCCTTTTCGCACGCGTAATTCGGTTGCGCCCGGAACATCCGTTACAGTAACTGGCTGCGAGATCGTCTCCATACCCTCCTGGACGATGCCGATGTTCTCAAAAATATTTGTCATCACGAACATGATCCACCCAGCCATATTGTTGATGCGGATCGTCAAAGTCGTTGCAAGGGCGACCGCGCCAAGTGTGATACCGCCCTGGCTCCATAGCCAGAGTGCGAGTCCGCAGGTGGTCGTAATCAGAAATCCGTTTAGCGTCGTAACGCAGATGTCGAACGCAGTCTCGGTCCTCAGCATCGAATGAAATTTACGCGTATGCTCGTTTATTGCGGCTTTGGCGTAGTCGTCCTCGCTATGAGTATGCGCAAAGAGCTTGACCGTCATGATGTTAGTGTAGCTGTCCACGATCCGCCCGGTGAGCAGCGAGCGGGCATCCGACATCTCGGTTGATTTATCCTTGAGGCGAGGCACGAAATAGGCAATGCAGCCAACGTAAAGCCCCAGCCATACGATGAGCGGCGCGATCAGCCTGACATCGGCCTCCCAGAACAGAACGATCGCTCCTGCGGAATATAGCACCACATGCCAAAGCGCGTCGGAGAGCTGGATCATCGTTTGGCGAAGGGCTGGGCCGGTTTGCATGATGCGGCTGGCGATGCGGCCTGCAAAGTCGTTCTGAAAGAACGACATGCTTTGCCGCAGCACGTAACGATGGTTCTGCCAACGCATGAGGTTTGTGAAGTTGGCGTTTACGCTTTGATTGATCGCCATGATCTGAAAGCCGAACACGATCGGCCGCAGGATCAGAGCGACGAAAGCCATCCAGGCAAGGGTCGCCCCGTGCTGGGCGAAGAAAATTTCAGGAGTTTCTGCCTCGCGCGCGAGATCGACAAGTTGGCCGAGAAAGGCAAAAAGAGAAAGCTCGATCAGGACGCCGAAAAAACCGAATATGAGAATGGCGGCGAAGACGCTCCATACCTGGCGTACATAATACTTGAAAAAGCCGAGCCACCTAGCAGGAGGTTGCTCGATCGGGGCCGGACGATAAGGGTCGATAAAGGATTCGAACCAAGAAAACATGGTTTCGCTCTTGCCGTTGACGTTTCGAATTGTTGAAAGAGGGTCAGGCGGCAAAGCGAAGCAGGTAGTCCGCAATAGGCGCCGCCGGTTAAATGCTGCCGGCGTTTTTATTCATTAAAATTCCCCCAAAAATACTCTATTTGCTATAGTTCTCAAAAATGCAAAGAACTAATACACGATCGAGCGGGTAATGGAAACCCCGATATTGGCAGCGCTGGCGTCGATCATAATCGCTTCATCCAAAGCCTCGCCCCCAATATTGCATGGGTTTTAAGCTCTCCCCATTCTCGCCGATATCCAGCCAGGAGAATTGTGCCACCAACCCGTCAAGCGGCTGGTAGCCTCGCTTACGCCAGAACGCATCGAGAGGGCGATAATCGTAAGGGAGCAATGGGTGATCGGCTGGCCGCATGACCGCGCAGAACGCCGTCTTCTGGTAGCCAAGCGACTTTGCATGCCCCTCACGGCCGTCGAAGAAAGCGTGTCCAACGCCGCGTCCGCGATAGGAGGGCAGCAGAACGGACTCGCTGAAATAGAAGATCTCATCCAGCCGGTGCGACGCTTTGCGAAACGGCTCTGTCAGCTCATCATGTTGATGCATAAGCGGAGTGGCAGTCGATGCGCCGACAAGGCGGTCGCCGTCGAAGGCGCAAATGGCGATATGGTTCGGCGCATTAAGGAATTTCGCCAAATACCGCTCCTCATAATCTAGCGCGCCTTCATAAAGATAAGGCCAGTCACGAAAAACGCGGATGCGGAGCTGTGCAAGCTGAGGCAGGACGACGCGCAGCGTTTCGCCGCTTCTGTTTTCAAGTCGAAGCATTCCCCAAACCTTGAACGCTTACAATCCTCGTGCGATACTCGACCATGATAATCTTAAATGGAAATGATCCTGATCTGTATCGACTTCACTACGCACGATTTTCAAAATGCCGGTGCCCACTTTTTCTGATCGTGCTCTAGGGCGGGCCGTGGTCAATTATCGCCAGATGATTTCGCTTGCAGCCTTACATACTGCGTATAGCGGGCGCTGCTGGGATTCATGCCGGCGGAATGGGTCGTTTTGTCCTTGCCGCGAGTAGAGTCCACCCGTCGCACTTTTCAAGTGATGTGCTTGCCGGTTTGGCGGGGTCCTCATGCACTGTCGTGAGCGTCCAAAAAAATGCTGCCATGTACATCGCGAAAGCGGCGTGGTTCTTGAACTCTTCAGCCTCTGGCACCCACCAAACAACGGCAGTGAAAGGTGCGAACAAGGCCAGCCCTATCACGAAGCGCGATAACCACCAGCGCGGTTGGAGGGCGGCGAGCGGAAGCGTCCAAACCAAGTACCAGGGCCAGAGATGACTGATCAAAGAGAAAGAAACAGCGCACATCAGGGCAAGAGCCGAGCGGATGAGTTCGTCGGTGTCCGGCTTGTTCCAGTAGCGTATGCACTGGCGGATAGCTATTATTGGGAAAATCGCTGTCAGAAACTGGCTGAACGGGGCGATCCAGTTACCGATGACGCTTGTCAGAGCCAGGAAAGCATCGTCCGGCTGCATGAAATGCCACGACCCGACGAGCAATATGCCATCAAAATAGGCGAACGATCGGTAAAAAACCGCAATGATCGCGAGCCCGAAAAGAGCCGCTGGCAGCAGCCTCAGAGCATAGGCGCGAACCGTCATTCTGTTGGCGCGGATGGAATGCATCGCGTCGATCAGAAACAGTGGCGCGGTCGTATATTTGCACAGCGTAGATGCTGCCAGCGCCAGTGGGGCGGTGAATTTTTTCCGCAATAGCAGAGCGATCCAGAGCAATGCGGGCAGCGCTAGCATGATGTCATTGTGGCCTTCCGCAACGGTTTGCATAACACCGAGCGGAAGCCAGCCAAGTACCGCGAGCGTCAAGCTCCTATTGACGGGTGAGACATCCCGGATTACGCGATCAGTCAGGAAGATGAGTGCGCACCAGGCGGCTGTCAGCACGGCCTTGAACATCAAGCCAGCCGCGAAGACGCTACCCCCCGCCAGCGCCATGATGGTTGCGGAAACGAGCGCCCATAATGGACCGTATGACATGGTCATCGGAAAATGGTCGAGCGGAAACAGGCCAATAATCTCGGGCGTGAAATTGTGATAATAGGGATTAACGCCTGAAATTATCATGTCACCCCAAACCGCCGATAGCCAGAAATCCTGCGTAAAGACGGGATAGGCGAAAAAACTTATGCCGGCGAAAGCGAATGACCATGCCATGACGCGGCGTGCGATAGCGTCGTCGCTGTCACGCCGCGAGCGAGCGATCACAAAAATGCAAGCGATCGCGGCAAGAGTTGCAACAGCAAGGGGCATGGCTTGTGAGAGGATGACGGTGAACGGCTCGGCGAAAAACGCGCGTATCGCGTTCATATGAGGCTGGCCGTAAAGCTGCGTAAAGAAAGCTGTCGCCTTGGGGGCGAAGGATGGGTCCCATAGGGCTGGCGCGTGAATGTAGGACAGAAGCGCCATTGCCGCATATGCTAGCAATGCCGTTGCGCCAAGTGCGTCGATCACGCTTTTTTGCCAAGACTCTGACACGCAAATCCCTCTTTCAAGAGGTCTGGCAGAGACCTCTTTTGGCGACGCTGAATCCATTTACGCCTAACCTGCTAAGAAAACTCGCCCCGTGTCTCGTCTTGTTGAGTGTCCGGATGGGGTTTGCCGTCCGGCGGTTTTTTATATGACGAAATGTCGCTTATAAAAGTTCAGAAAGAATTTTACCCACGATCCGGTTGCCCCGATTTGAGAGGTGAATATCCTGCTCCCAGTACAGATCGTCTGTTTCGATTTGCTGCTTTTCCAGCTCCTTAATCAAATCATAGTATTTTATGCCTTTAGCTGACAAAAACGCGATGAATTCTTTGTAAAAATTCGTCGCATTGTTCAAGTTATAGACAGTTGATGGCCCTGGATGCGACAAGACGAATTCAAGCTTATATCCGTTCGTCAAAGCATGATCGCGCCATTGCTCAATAACAGCTTTATTATTTTCTGCATAGGGAAAGTTCGTATATTCGAGATAGCCGTTTAGCGTTTGAAAATGCGTCAGACGATGCAGATCGTACAGCTTTTGACCCTTGTAGAGGAAGTATTTCTCGTACCATTCAAGGCCCGGCTCTTCCCCGAGCACACCAATGTGGCGTCCTAGCCAGGGGACATTATTGTTAACGCTGTGCAACCCGATATTGAGGAACTGCGCGGAAATAGAATATGTCATCAGAAATCCGGTCAGCGAGAAGCGGGTAGCGCGGCCGTCTTCAGCTGGTTTCATTGCCTCGCGTTGGGCGTTCACCTGGTCGAACCATCCTTGATCGAGATCGACGGGTCGATTGCTCTGATCGAGCATGCGAATATCGGCAAGACCGGCATCTCTTACTGTCGTGTGGGGGAAGATATAGTCATTGGCAACGTCTGTAGGGGAATAAAAAACGAGGACGCGCTCTGGCCAGCGCTCAAGCGTCTTGGATATTTCCAGAAATTTCGAAAATTGATGGCGCTGACCTGAATGAGTGACGCCGCATTGCAGAATATCCACTCCCCGGAATTTTTCGAGAATGCTGCCCATTAGATCTTCAAATTTGGCGTGGCCCCAGGCAATACTGTCGCCTGCCATATACCAGAACCGATCCGTTGTTGTATTGACCGGCTTATCGAAACATCCGATTGCGTTCGACCAGACGGGATAAGAATAATCGTCGGTGTGGTGGATTTGATCTGTGCGCGGGGTATCGGTGGGCTTGATGTCGAAACCGCGTTCCGGATGTGCCTCGAAATAGTCTTTCGGATAGCCGCGTCCAATGACTTCGACAAAATAGACACCTTCCCGGTAGCCGGGAAAGCGGAAAGCCAAATCAGTCGGCAGGGTAAAAAAAGCAGCCGCATCAATCAGGACAATAGTCCCGGCGATAATCGCGGCCTGGAGCGACCAGGTCTTGAGAAGCCTTATGATCGCTCGCATGGGCTGTTCCTAAAGCTGAGGGTTACGGCCAGTGGCGCTCTTAACGATCCATTCTTAAAACAGATGTCATTGCGGCATTAGTCTAGTTCGAACGTGTCCTTGTATTCCATCGCCAGGGATTGGTCCTGAGCGTCTTTTCTTAGAAAACATTGTCCGACGACAAGCGTTTCCATCTCCGTGCCCATGAAGCAACGGAAGGCATCCTCGGGAGTGCAGACAATGGGTTCCCCGCGAACGTTGAAGCTTGTATTAACGAGAACCGAATAGCCGGTCCGCTGCTTATATGTATTGAGGAGCGCGTGGAATTTCGGATTGGTCTCTTCGTGAACGGTCTGGATTCGCGCTGAGTAATCCACATGAGTGACCGCAGGTATATCCGACCGCTGGACGTTGAGCTTGTCTATACCGAACAGATGTTCTTCCGCTTCGTCCATCTGTCGGCGGCGATTACGTTTCACGTCTGCGACCAGAAGCATGTAGGGGCTGTCTTCGTCGAGTTCGAAATAGTCGGCGATATCCTCGCGCAAAACGGCTGGTGCGAAGGGGCGGAAGCTTTCGCGATATTTGATCTTCAGATTCAGAGTTTTTTGCATTTCGGGATTGCGCGGATCGCCCAGGATCGACCGGGCGCCTAGCGCACGTGGCCCGAACTCCATGCGGCCCTGGAACCAACCGACGGCGTCGCCAGCCGCCAGCGAGGCGACCGTACGCTCCATAAGCGCTTCTTCATCCAGCACCTCATAGCGCGCTCCGCATCCCGTCAACCGCGACTCAATCTCGCCTTGCTCGAAATGCGGACCGAGATACGAGCCCTGCATACGGTCGAGCGATCCGTTGGCTTCACGCGGTTTGCCATAATGGATGTATTGCGCAGCCAAAGCCGCGCCGAGCGCGCCGCCTGCGTCGCCCGCAGCCGGTTGAATCCAGATCCGCTCGAAATGACCGTCGCGCAGGATTTTCCCATTGGCGACGCAATTGAGTGCCACGCCGCCCGCCATGCACAAATTGCGGATGCCGTAGCTTTTGGCCAGTTCGCGCGTTATTCGCAGCATAACGGTTTCCGTCACTTTTTGAACAGAGGCGGCCAAGTCCATCTCACGTTGCGTGATCCTGTTTTCAGTGTTACGCGGCGGGGCGCCGAACAAATCGTGAAATTTGTTCGACGTCATGGTAAGGCCCGTCAAATAATTAAAATAGCTCATATCCAGCCAGAAAGAACCGTCCGGTTTCACGTCGATAATATTATTCATGATAAGATCGAAATATTTGGGTTCGCCATAAGGTGCGAGCCCCATCACCTTATACTCGCCGGAATTGACCTTGAAGCCGGTGTAGTAAGTGAAGGCGGAGTAAAGCAAGCCGAGGCTATGGGGAAATTTAATTTCCTTCTTCAGCTCCAGCGTATTTCCACGTCCGATGGAGACGGAAGTTGTCGTCCACTCGCCGACGCCGTCGAGCGTCAAAACGACGGCTTCCTCGAACGGCGAAGGGAAGAAAGCCGACGCGGCGTGGCTTTGATGGTGATTGGCGAAGAGCAGCTTTTTGCCGTCCACCTCCCCGCTCAACGAGAACGGCTTCAACGACTTTATCAGGCTGTTTTTTAGAAACAGCTTGTCCTTGATCCACAGCGGGATCGCCATACGAAACGATTGGAAGCCGTTGGGAACATTGGCGAGATAGGTTTCGACGAGCCTTTCAAATTTGATCAGCGGCTTCTCAAAAAAGACGACATGCTCAACCTGATCGAGATCAACGCCAGCGCTGTCAAGACAATAGCGGATGGCGCGCTCCGGGAAAGCCGGATCGTGCTTCTTGCGCGTAAATCGTTCCTCTTGCGCGGCTGCTACAATGTAGCCGTCGTCAATGAGTGCGGCAGCGCTATCGTGGTAAAACGCAGATATCCCAAGTATTCGCATCTTCTGCTCCAGAAGCGTTTCTTTGCTGCCAATGAAGCGGGGTACGCTTCCAGAACTGGCTCGCACGGTTTAGCGGCCCGATCTGACTAAAAATTGAACACTCTTTCTACCTATCTATCTCACAGGCGCCGTGCTAACAGACGCCGCGATTTTCATCTTAACAAGGCGGCATGGCCGCATGGCTTCACTCTCAGGCTGAAAGCTGTCCGGCTCCCATAATCCAGACCCGAAATCAGAACTGATTTTTCATAGAACTATGACTTTGCTCCGCAGCATCGGGCTCCAGCCAGTATGTCTCAAGCTTCTCGCCGCGCTTGAACCTGAGTGGATCGTAGAAAAGTCGCATTGCAAACCCCATCGGTAAGAAGGCAACCGTAAACATGAGGAACATGACGACCGGGTTGACGATCCGATGCAGAAGCATACCGAATTTGAACCAGGCAAGATTTAAAGGTTGCAGCGCCCCTGGCGCGAAAAAGCTCATCGCGGCGAGTGTTGCAGCTACCAAGACCGCAGGTATCGCTACGGACGAATTGCCTCGAAAGATGACCGCGACGATAATCGCGATTACAGCAAACACGAGGCCGGTGGAGCGCGGAGAAGGTGGCGGAACTTCGCTGCCAGAGGAAAAAGCTTCGTGAAAATTGCCTGCCCCCCTGGCCTTGTGCTGAATGTCGCTCATCTCGCTGCCCACACTACACATCCACCTAAAGTATGGTTTTGATACGCTTACGGCCAAGTCGTTGTCTAGCCTCAAAAACCTTCGACGCCACAGCTTGAGCATTGGTTCAATTACGGTTCGACAAAAAAATACGCATCTCATTGCAGCTGAGCACGAACAGCACTTCCGCTTTCATAGAGCAAACTTGGTCGCGCCGCTCCGATGAATGCGCAAAACCGCGTTAACGCTCATTCGAAAATTACGCTATTTTGGTTCAAGTGTAATGAACGACGCTATAACAAAATTTCGATCGGCGTTACCGCATGGGGCAGGATCTTGGTGTCACTCCGCAATGAGGGGCATATCTTTTGTTATGCGGATGTGGTTAACGAACCGGCGGAACAAATAATGGCTGTCCTGCGGGCCGGGGGAGGCTTCCGGGTGATATTGCACCGAAAAGACCGGGCGATTCTTCAAACGGATACCGCAATTCGAGCCGTCGAACAGTGACACATGGGTTTCCTCGACGCTTTCGGGCAAGCTCGAACGATCGACTGTAAAGCCATGATTCATCGATGTGATCTCAACCTTTCCAGTCGTGAAGTCCTTGACTGGATGATTAGCACCATGATGGCCCTGGTGCATTTTCCTGGTCTTGGCGCCGAGGGCAAGCCCGAGCAGTTGATGTCCGAGGCAGATGCCGAAAACCGGCTTGCCCGCCGCCACGACAGCCCGTATCGCTGGCACTGCGTACTCGGTCATCGCCGCCGGATCGCCTGGGCCATTGGACAGAAACACCCCATCAGGTGCGCGCTCTAGCACGTCCTCCGCGCTTGAGGTCGCAGGCAGGACGGTTATTCGGCAACCCGCCGTCGCGAGGCAGCGCAGAATATTGCGCTTCATTCCGTAGTCGATTGCAACGACATGAAAATGCGGTGTCTCAAGCCGGTCATAGCCTTCGTTCCAACGCCATGCCATTTCGTCCCAGGAGTAGCTTTGCCCGGCAGTCACTTGCCTCGCGAGGTCCATGCCTTCGATACCGGGCCATGTCTTTGCTAGGTCTTTCAAAGCGTCGAGGTCGAATTGTGCGTCGGGATGATGGGCGATGATCGCATTGGGCATACCTTCTTCGCGAATACGCGCAGTGAGCGCTCGCGTATCTAGGCCGCAGATTCCAATGATTCCACGCAATTTGAGCCATGCGTCGAAATGCTGTATGGCACGGTAATTGGACGGGCCGGTGATGCCGATGCGCAAAACACAGCCGCGAACGCCAGATGCGGCTGCCGGATTGGCGGTTTCGCTATCTTCAGGGTTTACCCCGACATTCCCAATATGCGGAAACGTGAAATTGATGATCTGCCCAGCGTAAGAGGGGTCGGTTAATATTTCCTGATAGCCCGTCATGGCGGTGTTGAAGCAAAATTCACCAATGGCGCTGCCTGTCGCGCCAAGACCATGGCCGCGCATCACCGTTCCGTCATTCAGGACCAGAGCGCCTGTCAAAACCGGTTCTTTCCAGCTCTCGCAAGGGGAACGCTTCATCGGCGCAAATATCGTGTCGTTGAACAGAGAGATCGCGCTGTCCTGAAAAAAATGACCGTGACTGGTTTGGTCGCTAGGCATCGTCATTAACCTTTGCGTCGGCGACAACCAGTTCTTGCATAGCTGCTTTCATTCAATTGGCCTAATAAGGGCACAGTAATGATCGAAAGGCTTATTTAAAATCCAGACAAGAATTGGTGTTTTATATTCAGAAGTCAATCTCTCACAAAAACAATCTCTGGCCATGCCATTTAGAGCCTGATCCGTTTTGATGGTTTCAGAACGCGGCTTTCACTTTTTTGTTTTGGCGCAAGATTTTCGCTAAACCGGTTTCTACTATTGCGAATTACGCTCTAGTGGAGCGAACTTGACATCTGAGTCCCGCTCGCAGCAGACGCATCATTCAAATGTCAAATTCAAAAGCTCCACTAGAAACAAATACTTAGCCAGTTGGTTCTTTGATTCTAACATTTGCACACGGAGGTCGAGCCTGTGGGATGCAAATGTTGGAATCGAACCACTAGCGTGTTGGTACGGGCGTTTCTCCGCGATAATCGTAAAAACCGCGATGTGTTTTTCGGCCAAGCCATCCGGCTTCGACATATTTTACCAGCAGCGGGCATGGACGGTATTTGGAGTCGGCAAGCCCCTCATACAGGACTTGCATAACGGACAGGCATGTATCCAGGCCGATAAAATCGGCGAGCTGAAGCGGTCCCATAGGATGATTGGCGCCGAGGCGGAGAGCCGTGTCGATCGCTTCCACATTGCCTACGCCTTCATAAAGCGTGTAAACCGCCTCATTGATCATCGGCAGTAAAATGCGATTGACCATGAAAGCTGGGAAATCTTCCGAAACGGCAATCGTCTTTCCCAGGCTTGTGACGAACTCGCGTGCGATTGCGAAGGTTACTTCTTCTGTCGCGATGCCCCGGATCATCTCCACCAGCTCCATCAAAGGAACCGGGTTCATGAAATGCATCCCGATGAAACGCTCCGGCCGATCCGTAGAGGCGGCGAGCCGCGTGATGGAGATGGATGACGTGTTGGTCGATAGTATGGCTTCGCTTTTCAGGTGGGGACATAACGATTTGAAAATGCTCCGCTTTATGTCCTCGTCTTCGGTCGCCGCCTCGATGACGAGATCCACCTCGCTAAGATCTTCCAGAGATGATGCAGCTTTGATTCTCGTGAGCGCCACGCTTCGCGCTTCATCTGTCAATTTCCCGCGCGCAACGAGCCGCGCCATATTGCCATTAATGGTAGCAAGCGCCGTTTCGATGCGTTGCGGGCTGATGTCGTTAAGAGCAACATCATATCCTGCAACCGATATGACATGAGCAATGCCGCTTCCCATTTGGCCGGCGCCGATAACGCCTACGGTTTTGATGCGTATTGGCGCGCCTGCTGATTTTAACGGCTGGCGGTCTGTGTTCGGAGGAGTGGTTTCCATATTTGTCATTTCCGCCTCAGCGTTGACGTGCTGTCAGTAGCCTGCTTTTGTCAGTTCCGCTTCGAATTCCGGCAGAATCTGAAAAAGATCCCCGACGAGACCATAATCGGCGATCTGAAAGATGGGAGCCTCTCCATCCTTGTTGATAGCGACAATTACTTTTGAATCCTTCATGCCCGCAAGATGCTGAATGGCGCCTGAAATGCCAACAGCAATATAAAGTTCAGGTGCGACGACCTTACCGGTCTGACCGACTTGATAATCGTTCGGCACATACCCCGCATCGACTGCTGCGCGACTCGCGCCAATAGCGGCACCGAGCTTGTCCGCCAGCGATTCCAACAGCTTGAAGTTTTCACCCGATCCCATGCCTCGTCCACCGGAGACGATGATACGGGCAGAAGTAAGCTCCGGGCGGTCGGAGGCCGATAATTCCTCGTTTTCGAATTGGGACAAGCCGAGCGGTGCAGGCGCAGCGATCCGGTCAACTGTAGCCGTCCCGCCTTCGGGGGCTGCCGGAAAGGCCGTCGCCCGGACCGTGATAACAAGTTTCATGCCGTCGGAGGCTTCCACGGTTTGCAAGGCATTGCCAGCATAGATGGGGCGCGTAAAGCGTCTGGGCGCTTCAACGGCGACGATCTCCGAGATTTGCGGTGTATCGAGCAAAGCCGCTACCCGTGGCATAAAATTCTTTGTCGCAGCCGAAGCGGGGGCCATCACCACATCGTAATCTTGAGCCAATGGCGCGACGAGAGCCGAAACCTCTTCAGCAAGCTGATATTGCAGATGAGCCGCTTCCGCGAGCAGAACCTTGCGCACACCGGCAAACTTCGAAGCCGCTTCGGCCGCGCCTGCGCAGTCCAGCCCGGCGACCAGAATATCGATACTGCCGCCGATACGCTGCGCAGCGCTCAAAGCTTTCGCTGTTGATGGAGCGAGTTGGTTTCCGGCAAGATCGGCAACAAGTAGGATCGTCACTATAAAACTCCTGCCTCTTCACGAAGCTTGCTGACGAGTTGGGCGGCGCTTTCGACCTTTATGCCCGCTTGGCGCGCCCCTGGCTCTTGTGTCGTCAAAATCCTAATTCTGGGCTCAAGGTCGATGCCGAACTCGGCGGGATCGATTTCCGCAAGAGGCTTGGATTTCGCCTTCATGATGTTTGGCAGAGACGCGTAGCGCGGTTCGTTGAGGCGGAGGTCTACCGTCACGACCGCGGGAAGCTTCAAAGCCAGCGTCTGAAGGCCCCCATCAACTTCCCGCGTCACCTTGACCAGCCCCTCGGCGGGTACGACTTTCGAGGCGAACGTACCCTGTGGCCATCCGAGTAAGCCAGCCAGCATCTGTCCCGTCTGGTTGGCGTCGTCATCGATAGCCTGTTTTCCCATAATCACCAGAAAGGGCTGTTCCCGCTCTACGATAGCCTTCAGAATTTTTGCGACTGATATTGGCTCGATGGCGATATCGGTCTTTACGAGAATTGCCCGGTCGGCCCCCATGGCCAATGCCGTGCGTAAAGTCTCCTGCGCTTTTTGCGGACCGATCGATACGGCGATGATTTCCGTCGCCGCGCCAGACTCCTTAAGTCTGATTGCTTCCTCGACAGCGATTTCGTCAAACGGATTCATAGACATTTTCACGTTGGCTGTATCGACGCCGCTGCCATCCGGTTTAACGCGGATCTTAACATTGTAGTCAACAACGCGTTTAACCGGGACTATAATTTTCATCCACGCAGCCTCAGGTTTAATACTGCCATCTCTCAGAATATCTAAAATTTGCTTACCGAGAGCGGTTAGACAGACTCGTAATTGCCAGCTTCGCAACTGCGAAATAAATAGAAGCTAATGCGCGCTCATATTCAAGTCAATGCGCATACAAGACGCATTGAAGTTAAAAAAACCGGTATAGTTCGGAAATACCGCCATTGACCGACTGAGGCGAACTTCCGGCCGCATACGCGGTCTGTATTCTGCTTAGGATCGGGGTTCAAGACCGGTTGCGCGGTCGAACAGGGGTACTCCTTGCCTGCGCATGAAAAGGATCAGAACGGCTCCGGCGGCTAGACCCCCAATATGGGCCCACCACGCCGTCCCCCCTTCCGAGTCTATAAAAGCGCTTATGAACTGCAACGCGATCCAAATCGCCAGCGCGAAAGCGGCGCTTACCCGTAAAGGAATCCGGTAGAGTGCAAGCACCCAGAGCCGTACATTAGGGTGAAGCATCAGATAGGCTGAGATGACTCCTGCTACTGCGCCACTTGCCCCGATCATGGGAATATTGGATTGCGGACTGATGAAAGCATGAGTGAGACCGGCGAATATCCCGCAGATTAGATAAAATACTAAAAATCGTAAATGCCCCATGGCATCTTCGACGTTGTCGCCGAATACCCATAAGAAGATCATATTCCCGAACAGATGCAGAAAATTTCCGTGCAAGAACATGTAAGTAATGAGTGTTAGCAATTCTGGCGGGCCGCCTATTGCTGCGGACGTGTCAGATATGGGCTGAGACAGGGCCTCCTGCTGGAAGAGTTCGCTTGGTATTACGGCGAAACCTATGAGGGTCTCATTACCGACGGTATAGAGGAGCCCTGCCTGGAAGAAGAAAAAGACAATGCAATTGGCGAGCACAAGTCCGATCGTGACGAACTGGAAGCGAACTCTTTTAAGCGGATTCATATCCCAAAGCGGTACAAACACGATTTTTTACCCCCGGCCGAAATCGGCATTCTTCTAGTGCAAACAACGCGTTTCATCTCAATTTATGGTTTAAAGCATGATCCGTAAAAGTGGAAAGCGGTTTTGCGAACTGAGACTTGCTGCAGAAGCCGATTAGCGCGCCAGCAGGGCTTTGACTGTCAAGGCGAATTGTTGCCGTTCGCTAACCTAGCCCGCAAAATGTCCCACGCTGATCAACGGTTTGCGCCCGGTTTCCAAAGTACGTCTTCCGAACCTTTGCCGTTCACGAAACGGGACGCCACGAAAAGCAGGTCTGAAAGGCGGTTGAGATATTTCAGCGCCGCTATGTTGACAGGTTCGGTTTCCATCGCGGCAAGTTCGACGACATGACGTTCGGCGCGCCTGCAAATCGTACGCGCAAGATGAAGTGCTGCTGCTGATCTATTTCCGCCGGGCAGAATAAACGATGTCAGTGGCTTCAATTCGCTGTTTATGCGGTCAATTTCGCCTTCGAGCCAAACGACTTGTCCCTCGGTTATCCGCAAGGGCTCGTAGGGCAACGGCTCGCCCCTATCCGGGACGCACAGATCCGCTCCGAGGTCGAAAAGATCGTTCTGGATGCGGCCGAGCGTTGCGTTCAACTCATGCTGATCCGGCACGAGGGCCTGGCGTGCAATGCCGATCGCGGCGTTTGTTTCATCCACAGTGCCATAGGCGGCGACCCGCAGATCGTATTTGCGCAGACGGGTTCCATCGCCGAGCGCGGTGGTTCCGTCGTCTCCGGTCTTTGTGTAGATTTTAGTGAGTACTACCATTGATCCTGCTGAATGCCTTTTGTTGAGGCAACAGACTACCATCGATAACCGAGACGGACACCTGCATTTGTGACGCCCTGGTTTTCATCGCATAGGCCGGCATTGGACATGTGATCGACGGTGGCTATCAGATTGATCTGTTCGGTGACTTCCACGCCCACCGACAGGGATTCGCGAAACTGAGCCGTGCAGCCATAGGAATCCGGATTGTGAGCTTGCGTCTTCCCATCGTGAACGGCTGCGCCAAAACTGGTTTCGAGAAAAATCGCGTCGGTCAATCGATAGTCCCAGGTTAGACCGGCATAGCCTTGGTTCACGCCTTTTCCAGCCGAAAAAATGGCGCCTAGATGAAAACGAGGCGTGAGAAAAGCATTCAAAAAAGGATCGCCATATTCGCCAGAGATCTTCGATGTGAGGAATTCGGCGTTTACAGCAACGGCGTCATCACTGGCACCGCCAGGTTCGAGGTCGGCGGCGAGAATGCCCAAACGCATTTCATCGAAAAACTGGAAAGAGTTCTCTTGCCTATACTCTCCAGCACTGGAATAAAACGGAATGTTTCCCAAAACGGCTATGGCTAACAGACTTGCGCTAAGCGCGTGTGTCCGATTTTTTATCATGATTTACCTGGTGGCATATTCCTTGATAAGGACGCATCCCCCAAAGCGCCTGAATAGATTTTCGCCGTATATGGCCGGGCAAGTCAATTTTATTGTCAAATTTTGGGACTGATTTCGCAACTCTGAAGGGAAAATATCACGCCTGCTGTCTTCTTGCTCAGCGGGCGAAATAGATGGCCGCCATGGCGATCACGATGGCAGCGAACTGCAATATCACGCGCCAGCGCATCAAGCTCTGACTGCGCCCGGGATTTGAGCCGCGCACCATATTCCATAGGCCCAGTACGAGCACGGCGCCGACGGCAATAAGCACGACCGGCAGAAGATAACGAAACAAGTCACCTATCATGTCAATCTCCCTCTTATATCCCAGTCAGATCAGGACAATAGGTCCCGCTAGCAGTCCAAGCACATGCGGCATTTGCGACGACATTTACAAGAGCGCCACGAGACCATTGAGAGGGGGCTGGCAAAATTCCTCAGGCCTGCGTTCAACGGGCGCATTGCAATGCGGGAGAAATCCGCGCTCATCCGGGCCTTCAGGCGTTACGGCCTGCAATTAGCCAATAAACGAAGCCACCTGTAAATCCCGCCGTAGCGATAATCGCGAAATATTGGCCCGAATAGGCAGGGCTTGTTCCCGCTTCCGTGATTGCCGCGATCAATGGCATAAGCGCCGCCGCTGCGCCTCCGGCAATCACATAATATAGGATCGACCGGATTTTTGCGGCTTCGGCGACCGCCACTGCCGCCAAGGCAGGGAGCAGAGTGAGCGCTGGGGCGACGGTGAGGAAGAATGCGATGATGCCGAGCCCTTCGTTCAGCATGCGGGACACATCGTCTGCTTCATCCGGGGTGAAAGCGGTCGCTTCTCCAGCCGCCCATTTCGCACCAAGGAAAAAAAGTGCTATAGCGCCGGTTAATGCGGCCATTGCAAATGCGAATGCGACGGCGAAGATCCGGCGGATCGCAGGCCAGATCATGAAGACAGTCTCGCCACTTGTGCGGCATCAGGATCAGACAAACGCTCACGGAGCAGGCTCGCCTTGATTTTCTCGCTCGCGGATCGCAGCTGACCGCAAGCTGCCATGATATCGCGGCCTCGTGGAGTTCGTATCGGACTGGCGTAACCGGCGCGGTTGACGATCTCCGCGAAGCGCTCGATCTGGTCCCAGTCAGAGCATTGGTAAGGTGCGCCGGGCCATGGGTTGAACGGGATCAGGTTAATCTTGGATGGGATGCCCGCGAGCAGTCGAACCAGCTGTCTTGCCTCGGCGATGCTGTCATTGACATCTTTCAGCATCACATATTCGAAGGTTATGCGTTTCGCGTTGGAGAGGCCAGGATAGGCGCGGCAGGCATCGAGGAGCGCGGCGATCGGATATTTCCGATTGATCGGCACGAGAACATCGCGCAGTTCGTCCCGGACGGCATGAAGCGAAATCGCCAGCATGACACCCATTTCGTGTCCGGCCCGCTCGATCATTGGGACGACGCCCGAGGTCGATAGTGTGATCCGCCTTTTGGATATTGAGAGGCCTTCGCCATCAGAGGCGATGTCGACCGCTTGTTTGACATGCTCGAAATTGTGTAGCGGTTCCCCCATCCCCATCAGTACGATATTGGTTATCTTGCGCTCGCTTTCGGGCAGGCCGCGGGCGTCAGCAGGAAGCTGCGCGCCCGGCCAATCGCCCAGCCGGTCGCGCGCCAGCAATATCTGTCCGGCGATTTCGCCCGCAGTCAGATTCCTGACAAGTTTCTGCGTGCCGGTATGGTAGAAGGTGCAAGTTAGCGTACAGCCGACCTGACTTGAAATGCAGAGCGTCCCACGATCGGCCTCGGGTATGTAGACCGTTTCGATCTCCGGCGCCTTTTCCCCAGCTTTGAGCGGCTGCAAACGCAAAAGCCATTTGCGCGTTCCGTCAATAGAAACCTGTTCGGTCACGATTTCGGGACGGCTGAGTGAATGATGTTCGGCAAGCTGGGCGCGCAAAGTCTTAGCGACATTGCTCATGACTTCGAAATCGGTAGCTCCACGCCCGTACAGCCATCCCCAAAGTTGCGATACTCGCATCTTCCGCTGTGCTTCGGGTACGCCGAGATTGTGTAGGGCGCGGCACAGCTCGTCACGGCTCATGCCGATCAGATCGGGCCGAGGCTGTGATGCTGACGAGCCCGGCAAGGGCGATAATCCGTCCGGCTTTGATGATCCCTCGATGGCACGGCTATCGTAGAGCGTATGACTCATGAGAACCGCCCAATATGGTCAGAACATGCAAAATATATCTCAGGGACAGACCTGTTCGACGTGGCTCAAGGCCGCCGTTAACCCGATGAGGGAATATTTGTCTTCGGTCGTCGTTCCACGGCTCGACTCTCCCTTGATGACCAAGCTGGAGCCTTTGCGCATGGAGTCAACAAGTTTCCGCTCTTCCGCAGGATCGCGCATGAAAGCTTTATCGTCCTTAGGGTAAAGTTCGTACTTATCGACACCAACAGACAGTGTCGGCGTGCTCTCGGGCTTGAACGTGTAACCAACTTTTACGCTGACTTCGTTCTTAACGCCGTCTTTTTGCCAGGTTGTCAGATACAGAAAGATTGAACCACGGTTGACGCCCTTAGGAGAGGTATCCTTTGGCGCTGAAGCGGCGAAGCAGACTTTCTCTTCATTCGCTTCATGAACAAAAACCTGCCAATCATCGAACGTCTTGAGAAGCTTCGCCGTTTGAGCAAAAGCCGGCGATGCCGCGAGGAACAAACCGGCAGCTATGCAGGCAGACGCGAGTCGCATCCTATGGAGCCTCCGCATTTTAAATTTCAACGCGCTACCTATAACGATTTGAAACTTACTTGGCCAGATGGCCGACGCAAAATTACCAACTGTTCATTCTCGCGCAGATAAACGCGACCGCCCAAGCGTCAAGGGACGCGGAGCAAATGGTCCAAGCGTCCTTATCCTGTCATACATAACGATTGCTCCCGCCATCGCCACATTGACTGAAAACCGGGTCGGAATTCTCACAAGATGGTCGCAGCGCGCTACGAGACAGTCTGACAACGCTCCGAGTTCGGGGCCTAGAACATAAGCGGCTTTTACCGGATGGCGGAAACTTGGCAAGTCTTCCGATTCGTTCATCAGCTCGATGCCCACAAGACGGCAGTCTCCCGGAAGGGTCATCTCCCCAGCATCCGCCCAATGATAGTATGGCAACCGGCTCAGAGTTTTGGAGGTATCTGAGGAAAAATCGATAGCTTTTGGGTGCGCACCGATCGTGAAGACGAAGCTGGCGCCAAACGCATGGGCTGAGCGGATTAGATTGCCCAAGTTGAGAGGCTTCGAAATGCGCTCTGCCCCGATGCCGAAATAGCCGCGCGTTTTTTTGTAATCGCCGCCGCGTTCGCCCATTCTTTCGCCTTGGCTCAAGGAATTCCAAAACAATGCATAACCCGCCTATTAGGCGAATGGCAACCTGTCTTCTCCTCCGGGACTGAGCTGGGGCGGTTGTGAATTCTTAACCCGAAATGGAAGCTCTCATGTCTGCGCCTGATTTATGAAAAATTTTTTTGATCCGGTAAAGCCTTTGATAAAGGGGTTTCAGTCATCCTAACTGCGTAGATTAAAAATAGTGGGGTTTTCGCCATGGAAACTTCAGCGATACCGCCGATTGGCGACACCGCGAACAGCGCCTCAAAGGCATTTCAAACCGCCAGCCATAGCTTCACGCTGCGCGTTCAAGGCGCTGTTGGTTCCAAGAGTTTGAGCGGCTATGGCCTTGAAGGGCGCGTCCTGGTCGCATTCTCGCTCGGAAGCGATGGCACGCTTGCGACTTTGCGTGTCGCGAAATCCAGCGGATACGACCGTCTCGACCGCGTGGCTTTGCAAATCGTCGGGGCCACCGCTTTTCCAAGCCCGCCTGCGGGCGTGAATGTCGCGCACCGCACCTATGTGTCCGCCTTTACCTTCTCATGAGGCGTGGGCGCGCTCTTATCCTCGACCCACGGGCCCGTCCCGCGCCCGCCCTTGTCTCGACGAGATCTGAGGACTATCGCATCAGAAGCAGTCGATGAGGGTTGCAGCGCCGACCGGAATGACTTTATA
>CAYVJO010000002.1:0-18819 GCA_964451735.1 uncultured Hyphomicrobiaceae bacterium
CGCGCCCTGGCTGCGAGCTGGGCGATGGTGATGCCGCCTGTATGGTCGATGAAGAGCGGCAAGGATTGAAGCTCTTTCGTTACCTCGACCAGCCGGTGGAATTCCTTGTCATCAATCAGGCCGCGCCGGATTTTTTCCGAAGAGATCTCTGCCTGTTCGGAAATGATACGGGTTGCCAGTTGCTCGGCCGACATTTCAAGAGAGAAGAAGCCAACGATCGCCCCGTCGGCAGCTGCTTCCTCGCCGTTCGGTCCAATCTCGGTTCGGAAAGCCTTGGCGACGTTGAAGGCGATATTGGTCGCGAGAGCGGTTTTTCCCATGGACGGGCGGCCTGCTAGAATGATCAGGTCGGAGTTCTGTAAGCCGCCAAGCGCCCGGTCGAGGTCGCGCATTCCCGTGGACAGCCCCGAAAGGCCGCCCTGCCGCTCATAAGCGCGGGAGGCCATGTCGATGGCGTCGCTGAGGGCATGGGAGAACGACATGAAGCCCGAGCCGTATTTGCCTTGCTCGGCCAGACCGTAAAGGCGCTGCTCCGCTTCCTCGATCTGAGTCTTGGGCGGCAGATCGACAGGCGAGTCATAGGCCACATTGACCATGTCCTCGCCGATGAGGATCAAATCACGCCTGACGGAAAGATCGTATATGGTGCGCCCGTAATCCTCAGCGTTAATTATGCTGGTGGCGTGCGCAGCGAGACGGCCGAGATATTGGGGGACGGTGACCGTGCCGATTGCTTCCTCGTGCTCGAAGAAGGTCTTGAGCGTGATCGGGGTTGCGTGTTTCCCGCTTTGGATGAGTTTAGCGGCTGTATCGTAGATGCGGCTATGCAGAGGCTCGAAGAAATGATGCGGCTCAAGGAATGCGGAGACGCGGTCGAACGCCTCATTGTTGATGAGGATCGCACCGAGCAGCGCCTGTTCCGCTTCGATATTGTGCGGAGCTTGCCGGAAAGGAATTTCGGGGGCGGCGGAGACGGATTGAAGACGGGGCGCTTGGGCATGGTGCTGTGTCATGAGCGCGAGTCTAGACGATTCCTGTCCAACCGGAATTCTCTGCCTCTCCATGCTGTGAGATCATGCACGTTTTGCACAGCGGGTTTGATGGTTGGTTGACGCAGATTACTGCAACTTTTCATGATTCGTCAGAGCTTTAACGCAGCTTATACCCTTTCGGCTAATGCGCTTCAGTCTCACGACCCCCGTCAACGCCCGACCGGGCCCGCCCCGGCCCGAGCCGATATCGAGAATGTGCGGCTCCACACGAATGACCATCTTCGCGGCGATATGCTGTTTCTCGTTGAGCTGTGTCTGCTCGATATCGTCATTTCAGTAACGAAAATTGGCGCAGGAATGTTGGCGGCGGAAGTCGAGGAAATTCGAGAAAAGCTCGCCGAACAAATCGCGATGGCGCTCCACAGTCCGTTTCGACCGGCAGCCTTATCACCGCGCCTCTGAAGCCCAAGACCAGGCAAACCGTTGTGCGAGCAAAGCATTGTTTCGAGGACGCAATGCAATGTCAGTCGTTTCACCCTCGCTTGACGGCAATCGTGGCGTATCCGCTCGCCTAATAGCCGTTCTAACCTGCCGCCGCCGATTTTGCCGCCGCCGCAACGGTGTCAGCTGTAATGCCGAAATGTTTGAACAGAGCCTCTGCCGGCGCGGACGCTCCAAAGCCCCTCATGCCGACGAAAGCGCCTTCTGGTCCGATCCATTCGTCCCAGCCGAATCGAACGCCTGCCTCGACCGCGATACGGGGCGCATCGCCAAGTACTGCATCCCTGTAAGCGTCAGGCTGCTTGCGGAATAGCTCCCAGCACGGCATCGAAACCGCCGCCGCCGAGATACCGCTGGCTTCCAGCGTTTGGGCAGCCTCTAGCGCGAGTTGGACTTCCGAGCCGGTCGCCAGGATCGTAACCTGGCGCCGTCCGCCTGGCTCATGCACCACATATGCGCCTTTCGCAGTCAGATTGGTTGTAAGATCAGTGCGGGAGGGAAGTGCGGGAAGACCTTGCCGGGTGAGGCACAAAACCGATGGGGTTTTCCCGGAGGCCAGCGCGACGGCCCAGGCCTCAGCCGTCTCTATTGCGTCGGCTGGGCGGAAGGTCATCAGATTGGGGATCGCCCGGAGCGCTGCAAAATGCTCGACTGGCTGATGGGTCGGGCCGTCTTCGCCTAGGCCGATCGAGTCATGGGTCATGACATGGACGACGCGTATGCCCATCAGTGCGCTCAGGCGGATCGCTGGCCGGGAATAGTCTGAGAATGTCAGGAAGGTGCCGCCATAAGGGATGAAACCGCCATGCAGCGCAATCCCGTTCATGGCTGCGGCCATGCCAAGCTCGCGCACGCCATAATGGATGTAGCTGCCCGAGAAATCATCCCACTTTACGGGACGCATCGATTTGGTTTTCGTGCCGTTCGAGCCGGTCAGGTCGGCCGAACCGCCAATAAGAGCGGGCAAGGCAATAGTCAGCTCTTCCAAAGCCGCCTGAGAGGACTGTCTTGTTGCAAGTTTTGGCCTATCCTCGGCGAATTTAGCCTTTACGCGGGCAAGTGCATCTTCAAGAGCCGAACCGGTCTCGCCGGACATCAAGCTGTTGAATTCTTCCTTGCGCGAATGGCTGTCCAGCCGCTCCAGCCACGCCTGCCTTTTCGATTTGCCGCTTGCAGAGCAAGATCGCCATGTTTGGAGGATCGCATCAGGCACTTCGAAGGGCGGATGAGACCAACCAAGCTTCGCGCGTGTCTGCGCAATCTCGTCGGCGCCCAGAGGCGAACCATGGGTGGACGCGCTGCCTTGTTTGTTAGGCGCGCCGTAGCCGATAATCGTCTTGCAGGCTATGAGGCTGGGCCTGTCGCTCCGTCGCGCGGCCTCTATGGCTGCGGCAATATCGGCTTCATTGTGCCCGTCGATCCGGCAAACGTCCCAACCTGCTGCGGCGAAACGGGCCGGCTGATCGGTGGAGGTCGCTAGAGAAGTCGAACCGTCAATGGAAATGCCGTTATCGTCGAAGAGCACGATGAGCTTTGCAAGGCGGAGATGGCCGGCCAGATCGATCGCTTCATGGCTAATCCCTTCCATAAGGCAACCATCGCCGGCAATCACGTAAGTGTGATGATCGACCAACTCGTCTCCGAAACGGGCATTGAGCAGACGTTCGGCAAGTGCCATGCCGACGGCGTTGGCGAGCCCCTGGCCGAGTGGGCCGGTCGTGGTCTCGATGCCCGGAGCATGGCCATATTCGGGATGGCCCGCCGTAATGGAGCCGAACTGGCGGAAATTCCTGATCTGATCGAGCGTCATCTCGGGATAGCCCGTCAGATAAAGTAGGGCGTAAAGCAGCATGGAGCCGTGCCCGGCGGAGAGAACGAAGCGGTCGCGGTCCGCCCAGTCTGGCGCGGCTGGATCGAATTTCAGAAAGCGCGTATAGAGGACCGCCGCGACGTCGGCCATTCCCATCGGCATTCCAGGATGGCCGGAATTGGCCGCCTCGACAGCATCCATCGACAAAGCCCGAATGGCGTTTGCGAGATCCTTGCGCGGCTGGGCAGGCGCTGTCTTTTCGATTGTTTCCAGTGTCACGATGGTCTCCAGTTTCTCTCCGTTCGCCGAACTTTTCATAGCCAAGGCTATCGCGGATGGATAAGGCCGTGAAGCTGCCGGCGGAATAAGGGCTGTTTCCTCTGCGCTCTTTCGCGTTCTATCGTTTTGGCTTAGTTCAGCCGCGAGGCGAAGTAAACATATTCAACAGCGCATGTTTTTTTGCGTGTCATAATCGGAAAGGCACGACACGTTGCCGCTGTTCGCCAAGACCGCGGACACCTAATCGTATGACGTCGCCCGCCTTGAGATAGCGAGGGGGGCTCATCCCTAAGCCAACGCCGGGGGGAGTTCCCGTCGCGATGATGTCTCCGGGCGTCATTGTCATGAACCGGCTAACATAGCTCACAATATAGGGGACCTTGAAAATCATGGTCGCGGTGTTGCCGGATTGTCGGCGCTCACCATTGACGTCACAGAACATGTCGAGATTGGAAGGGTCGGGAACTTCATCTTTGGTTACCAGCCACGGGCCGATCGGGCCGAACGTGTCGCAGCTTTTGCCCTTGGTCCACTGGCCAAGCCGCTCCAATTGATATTCGCGCTCCGAAATGTCATTGACGACGCAGTAACCCGCGACGTGGTCCAATGCGCTCGCCTCATCGACATAGCGCGCCCGTCTGCCGATAACGATCCCGAGTTCGACTTCCCAATCAAGCTTCATGGAGTCCTTGGGCAGCATCACATCGTCATTAGGGCCAACAATGCATGACGTCGCCTTTTGGAACAGGATCGGCTCGGTCGGAATCGGCTGTCCGGTCTCCGCAGCATGGTCGGAATAGTTCAGGCCGACGCCGATGAATTTCGGCACATAGCCGACACAAGGACCGATCCGGGGCGCTCCATAAATCATCGGCAGGGATGCGGGGTCGATTTCTGCAAGCTTGGCAAGGCTGTCAGGGCCTATGGTCGTTCCTGCAATATCTGGAATATGCTTCGATAAATCCCGAACCTTGCCATCCAAATCGATGAGACCGGGCCGTTCGCTTCCGGCAGGACCAAAGCGCAAGAGCTTCATTGCCGTCTTCGTCTCCTCTGCCTGGACTTATTTTACCGTCATGGACGGCGACGACAGTTCTTTTCGAATCTGATTTAACATTTCGGTCCCGCGGCTTGTCAATCGATGGCTCGTGGCTGGACCTAGTGTTGCGATCATCACCCTTGCGCGGAAAGCGCCTGCATGGCCGCTTCGTGCAAATTTCGATCTCCTGTCGCAAGTATCCGTCCTCCATCTGAAGGATTACCACCATCCCATGTGGTGACCATGCCTCCCGCAGCCTCGATGATGGGGATCAGCGGGAGTATATCGAACGGTTTCAAACAGGACTCCGCCACAATATCGATGAGCCCCATCGCCAACATGCAGTAAAGATAGCAGTCGCCCCCATAACGTGTCATGCGAACGCACCGCGATAAGGCACCAAAGCGCTCGGCTTCCCCGCCCTGAAACATTTCAGGTGTTGTCGCTGCCAGGATCGCCTCGGAAAGTGAACCGCAAGCGCGGGTTCGGATCGAGCTTTGGGCGCGCTGTGTCCTGCAAAACGCTTCGCTTCCCGCGCTCCAGAAACGCTCGCCAGTATAAGGCTGATCCACGAGGCCCAGAAAAGGCGCACCGTTTCTCGTCAAGCCGATGAGCGTACCCCAGGTTGGCAGGCCGATGATGAAAGCTTTGGTCCCATCGATCGGGTCCAGAACCCATCGATACATCCCGGCAGAGGGTTTGTCAGGGCATTCCTCTCCCAAGATACCATGGTGTGGATAGCGGCTTTCAATCAAACGCCGCATGGCCGTTTCGGCCCCGCGGTCGGCATCCGTGACCGGGTCGAAACCCTCTGCAACCTTGTTGGCGACGTTGCTCGCCGTTCGGAAAAACGGAACGATAATCGAGCCAGCCTCGTCTGCAAGCTCATGCGCAAAACGCAAAAGTTCAACATTTTCATCTTCGTCGGTCATGCCCGGCCATTCCTCGCGCAAGTGCAACGAACAAGATATGGTGAGAAATTAGGCAAAGATCCGCGATATTTCGCCAATGTTTTGATCTTCTTATATTGCACGACAGCATCATGTTGCATTTTTATAACAAAATTCAGACCAAATGGCGTGTTTTGTCACGCTTAAACCAGACCCTATTGATTTTTGTGCGCCGCAATGTCATCTTTCGCAATGCGGGAGAGATGGCATTGCTATTTCAACCGCTGCCCTCCTTGGGCGTTCCCTCCCTAGACTTGGGCCGTTCGAAGCCTCGAACGGCCCTTTTTTCATGCGCGGACAAAATTGCCAATCATTCGGCAGCAGCGCGCCTTGGAGTCAGTGTGGCGGGAAGAGTATGCACGATCATATTGGCAAGACTGGTCAGATCGGCGCGCAAATTTCGAAAATCCCGCCTTAAGGCCAACGAGTCTTCATCCATGTAGAGAGCTCTGTTCACCTCGATCTGCAATGTGTGCATCCCCTCGTCAGGAATGCCATAACGCTCAGTGATGTAGCCGCCAGCATAAGGTTTGTTCAAAGCAACCTTGTATCCGAGCCCGGTGAGGAAGCGCTCGACAAGACGAACCATCTCACGCGGGCATGACGTGCCGAAGCGGTCTCCCAACACGAAATCGACTTTCTGAATATTGTTTCGGTCGCCCTGGTAGGATGGCATGGAATGAAAATCGATCAGCACCGCGTAGCCGAACATACGGCGCGCATCGTCGAGTAACGCCATCAACGCCGCATGATACGGTTTATGCAGACGATTGATTCGTTCCAGCGCGGCATTCACCGAGAGCGGGCCGCGATAGATCTCCTCCTGCTCGTTCACAACACGCGCGATCGTGCCCAACCCCCCGACGACGCGAAGCGAATGCGTATTGGCGTAGTCGGGAAGCGTCTCGGCAAAGAGCGCTGGGTCAAGTTCATAAGGCTCGCGATTGACGTCGAGAAAAGCGCGAGGGAAATGCGCGTGCATCAAGGTTGCGCCGATATTTACCACGCCTGCGAGCAGCAGATCGACATAAGCGTCTTCCGATTTGCGAAGGGCAGCCGCGGTGAGACGCGATGCGCTCAAAAAAGAGCTGGGATATGTTCTGCCGCTATGGGGGGAATTGAATATGAATGGTGTTTCGATGTGCTCTGGCCTCAGGACTGAAAAAGGCGGATTGAGCTCGGTTTCGATCGCTTGAGCTTCAGCATCGTGCATTTTTCTGAAGTATTTGCCGAATTTTATCAGCATGGGTCACGCTGAAACTGTGCGCCGGTTGTCCGGCCTTCCAGACATGGCGCATTGGCCAGTTTCACCATCCTCATGATAATGCAGCGCCTCATGGCGAGGTTCCTGTCAGCCGACGGTTTCGGCGCTCGATACAGGCCGGGCTTCAGCATCTGACACTTCGTCCTTTTCTGCGGCGAATCCGCCATGCACTTTGACTTCACCAGCCCATGATGCGATTTCTGGCATCATCATTCTGAAGTTTACTCGAATCGTCGGCAATCAAGGCAGAAAAAAATCAAGCTAGAACGATAATTGCTCATTTATGTCCATAGCCCCCATCCTGGTCTGGTTTCGCCGCGATTTGCGCCTGTCCGACCACCCCGCTCTCGATGCGGCCGTAAACTCAGGAGCGCCGGTCGTTCCGGTTTACATTCTCGATGATGAAGCGCCAGGCGCGTGGCGGCTGGGAGGGGCAAGCCGATGGTGGCTGGCTCAAAGCTTGCGCGCGATCGACGCTTCGCTTCGGGAGAAAAGTTCGCGCCTGATCCTGCGTCGCGGAGAGTCGATCAGAGTGCTTCTGGCTGTTGCGAAAGAGGCAGGAGCGGGATCCGTTTACGTCACGCGAGGATACGAGCCTTATATCGTATCGCAGGAAAAAGCTCTCCGAGACGCGCTTGGCGATGCGAATATTGAGTGTCGCCGTTTTGGCGGACATCTGCTGGCGGAGCCCGAAGCGGTTGCGACCAAGGCGGGAGAGCCTTTCAAGGTTTTCACGCCATTCTACAAGGCTTGCCTTGCCAAGGAGCCTCCTTCAAATGCGCTACCGGCGCCAGGGAGCGTGCCGGCCCCATTCCAATGGCCCGAGAGCGAGACGCTTGAAAGCTGGAGCTTGGAGCCTGAAAAGCCGGATTGGGCGCGCGAAATGCGTGTGTTCTGGAGAGCAGGCGAGGAAGGCGCGCATGCACGGTTGCACGACTTCATCGCAAGTGGTCTTGCAAATTATAGCGCGATCCGCGACCGGCCGGATATCGACGGTACCGCACGACTCTCGCCCTATCTTGCTTTCGGAGAAATCAGTCCCCGCCAGATCTGGCACACGATTCATGCGGCGGTCGAGCGCATTGGGAGCCACGAGAATGGCGCGAACGCCTTTATCAGAGAACTCTACTGGCGTGAATTTTCCTATCATCTCCTGTTTCATTGGCCCTCTATACCGGAGACGCCCTTTCGTCCCGAATTCGGAAATTTGCCATGGAAATGCGGCGGATCCGCTCTGACCGCCTGGCGGAATGGGCGCACGGGCTATCCTATCGTAGACGCGGGCTTGCGCCAGCTTTGGGCAATCGGCTGGATGCACAACCGGGTCCGAATGATCGTGGCTTCGTTTCTAACAAAACATCTTCTGATCCACTGGCGGGAAGGGGAAGACTGGTTCTGGGATACGCTCGTCGATGCCGATCTGGCGAGCAATGCTGCGAGTTGGCAGTGGGTCGCGGGGTCCGGGGCGGATGCGGCCCCTTATTTCCGTGTGTTCAACCCCATTCTTCAAGGCCGGAAATTCGATCCCGACGGCAATTACGTCCGGCGCTGGGTGCCTGAACTCGCCGAGATGCCAGCCGAGTACATCCATGCGCCTTGGGAATCGCCTGAAAACGTTTTGAAAAAGGCTGGCGTAACCTTGGGCGTAACCTATCCTTTGCCGGTGATAGAACATGGCGATGGCCGTAAACAGGCGCTTGGCGCGTATGAGGCCGTCAAGAAGGCAAATCTCGATCGGAGCTTGTGAGCGTAAGACTTTGCGATCGAATCAAGAGTTAGCACATCGGACCGAAAAGTGCGCAGCGGTTTTCGGGCAAGTCCGATGTTGGAACAGAAGCACATCGGACCGAAAAGTGCGCAGCGGTTTTCGGGCAAATCCGATGTTGGAAGGGCGCTACGGCCGCTTTTGATGAAACGTCCCGGTTCGATAGCCCTGATTCGGTTCTACCGCGTTAGAGAAAGCTTTGGGGTGCCGTCATTTCCGATTTTCGAAACCCCTTGAAGCGATGGCGTTGCCGACCGCGTCTGTCATGCGCAGAATCTTGACAATCAGCGGTCCGGCGGCAAGCGCCCGCAATCCTGTCGCCCGCCTTGCGCGTGTGGCCTGCCGGATTTCGCTCAGATCTTTCAGCAGGGTCGGTATGAAACGGATCGCAAGACTGATTGCCAAGGCGAGCCGCGCCGGTTCGAGGCCTAGCCGCGCCAGGGGAGAAGCGGATCGCGTCAATGTCTCAAGCATGTCGGAAAATCGTGTCGTCAAAGTAACTAGCGAGGCAAGCAGAACCGCTGAAAGGATACGCAGTACGATTGCAAGAGCTTCATGGAAGCCGGCAAGAGCAAATTGCAAGGCAAAGATGATACTTATGGCCAGCAGTACTGGCCGGCAGGCAGCCCCAAGACTGGCGAGTGGCAGGCGCGCAAGCCCATACAGGCTCATAAGTCCGATGAGTATCGAACCGGTTAGCCAAAGCGGTTCGATAAAAAAGATCGTAGCGCCAATGGTCAGGGAAACGATTATCTTGGCTCCCGCTGGAGCGCGGTGCACGAACGTGTCCCGATGGATATAAAGAGGGATCATCGTCCTTCAGCGTTTGCGCTTTGGCCCTGGGCTGGAGCTGGATACGGTATAGTCAAAGTTACTTTTAACCCCGGCTCGTTATCCCCAAGGTAAAGGCTTCCGCCGTGAAGCCGCGCAACGGCTGCGGCCAAGCTGAGCCCGAGACCGCTGCCCGGCTGTGATCGGCTGGCTTCGAGCCGGACGAAACGCTTGAACACGCGCTCCCGGTCCTCCGGCAATATCCCTGGGCCTCTGTCCGCGACGACGATCCGCGCGATGCCGGCTTCCGGCGCGACTGTGACGATAATACTCTCATTTGGGGGAAAGCCATTCCCCTTTTCAAGCGGTGCGCCATATTTGATCGCATTGTCCAGAATGTTCGCGATGGCCTGAGCAACCAATTCGCGCTTGCCCTCGACGAGGGTGGGCGCGGCTGGTGTCCAGGCGAGCGTCAAGCCGCGCTGCTCGGCAACCGGTTCGTAAAGCTCGATGACATCGTTAACGACCGCGGTAAGATCAAAATATTCGTCAGCGCGCTGAGCCGCGCCTGCTTCGAGGCGCGCTATACTCAGAAGGGCGTCGAATGTTTTGATGAGGTCGTCCGCTTCCTCGATCGTTGCTTGCAATGCGTCCTTGATCTCCGCGGGATCACCAGGGCCATTCAAAGCCGCTTCGATCCGGTTGCGAAGCCGGTTGAGCGGCGTGCGCAGGTCGTGGGCAATATTGTCCGAGACTTCCTTGAAACCCGCGACAAGCTCCTCGATACGCTGGAGCATGACGTTAAGGCTGACGGCCAGCCGGTCGAACTCATCACCCGTGCCGGTAAGCGGGATGCGTCCGGAGAGATCACCATACATGATTTGCCGGGTGGTCTCAGTCATGGTTTCGATACGCCGAAGCAGGTTACGACCGATGAGAGCGCCACCACCGATCCCGACGAGCGTCATCCCGATCAAGGCCCAGATAAAGGCCGCGCGAACCACCGCTCCGAATTGTCGTTGGTCCTCGATGTCGCGCCCGACGACGAGACGGTAGCCATTGGCCAGACGGAAGACCACCGCATAAGCGAACCGTTCCTGAACTGTATTATCAAGCGAACGCCTATAAAAAAAGGCGATTTGGCCCGTGGAATTCCAAAGCTCCGGACTGACGGCCTTCAGATTTCCGGCTATGTGCACGCCTTCCGCGCTTGCAAGAAGATAGAGACTGTTCGCGGGAGTTTCACTGCGTGCGATGATAGCGCGCCTGAGGCCTTCCAGCCCGGACTGCCTGTAGCGTAAGTCTAGCCCGCGCAATTCAGCATCGATTTCCGACTCGAGCTGTTGAGTTAGCAAGATACTGGTTTTATAATAAATATAGCCAAGCGCTGCCGCAGCCGTTGCCGCGAACAGCCCCAAGTAGATCATCGACAGGCGAAAAGCCGTTGTCCGTAATAATCTAATCAGCGCTGTCACGAATCATATATCCGGCTCCACGCACCGTGTGCAAGAGCGGTCTTTCGTAATTTTTGTCGATTTTGGCGCGTAACCTGGAAATATGGACATCGATCACATTGGTCTGCGGATCAAAATGATAGTCCCAGACATGCTCAAGCAGCATTGTGCGCGTTACCACCTGTCCGGCGTGCTTCATCAGATATTCAAGCAATCTGTATTCGCGCGGCTGGAGCAGGATCCCCTCGCCGCTGCGCGTCACCTTGTGGGAGAGCCTGTCGAGAACCAGATCGCCGACAGCATATCTCGTGCTTGCTTCTTCGGGTAGCGACCGCCGGACGAGCGCCTCTATCCGGGCCAGAAGCTCGGACGTCGCATAGGGCTTGGTGAGATAATCGTCGCCGCCCGCACGTAAGCCAGCCACCCTGTCGTCTACGGCGGCGAGCGCGCTGAGGATCAGAACAGGGGTCCGGTTGCCTTCGCGTCGCAGCTCTTCCAAAACGGCAAGCCCATCGCGTTTTGGCAGCATACGGTCGAGGATGAGCACATCGAATTGCTCGGTCTGTGCGAGTTGAAGGCCTCGATCCCCATCATTTGCGACCTCACAGATATGGCCGCTCTCGCGAAGGGCATTCGCAAGAAAGGATGCCGACTTGATATCGTCCTCAACGACAAGAACGCGCATGGCGCGCCTCTCCTTCAAACTGTGTCGGCCATACTAAGAGCAGGCATGGAGGGTCAAGTCGGACCGCCCTTCTCGTGCATAGCTAGTGTTCAGGCTTGCGCAGCTTCGCCAACACTCCATCCACTCAGGCTTTTGTTTTCTCACATCATTTTTCTAGGAAACTGTGGAACGCTTTTCCGAGACCTATTTCGCTGGCTGCTGTAAAACCGCGCCATGTGCGCATTTTCAAGTTTTCATCTGCCGGTTCATGCTTAAACGCATCAAGTTCGTTCAAGCCTCATCAAACTAGGGCGCTGACGCAATCACTTAGTTCATGCACCAACGCCCTAGCGATTGATCCGTTCTGATGAGATCAGAACTGGGCTCTAATGTTTTGCTTTGGCGTAATCTTTTCGCAAAGCCGGTTTCTACTTTTCCCGATTACGCCTTAGCTTTTGCAGTCAGTCGATACATCGGACTACGGCTATAGTACGATCAGAAAAATTGGATGCCGGTTTTTCTGAAATATCTTGCGTAAACAACTAGGTATAGATCAGGATCGTTTCGATCTGAAATGATCCTGATCTACAGGCTGAGTTTGGATCGGTGCGCCAGAGTCTTAATCTTTATTTGGGTCGAGCGACAACGCCACGAAGCGTGTGTCACGATTCGAGCGCACCTGTAGGAGGACTGCCTTACGTCCTTTGCGGCGCGCGTCGCGGACGCCTTCCGAGACGTCGTTCGGCGTCGATACGCGATTTCCGCCTACTTCAAGAATGATGTCGCCAGACTTGAGCCCCTTATCAGCGGCTTCAGAGTCCTGGTAGACTTCAGTGATTGCAACGCCTTCCTCGCCAGCTCCTTCGATATCGCCGGCGGGGGCAAGCGTGAGGCCGAGGTCTTGAAACTGCTCCTGGTCAGAGCGGCTATCTTCCGGCTGCGTCAAGGCCGCAAGCTTATCGGAAGTTGGGAAAGTACCAAGCTTGACGGAGATAGATTGCTCTTTTCCATCGCGTACGACGACCAGCTTGGTGTCGGCACTCGGCTGCAATTCCGCGACTTTACGGGCAAGATCGCGTGAGCTGCTGATGGTTTCCTCATTTACCTTGATGACGACGTCACGGACTTTCAACTCGGAATTAGCGGAGGGTCCATCCTGCATGATACTTGTAATGAGGGCACCTTTAGCGTCTTTTATGCCAAGGCTTTCGGCAATATCCTCATTCACATCCTGGATCGTGACGCCAAGCCAGCCGCGACTGACCTTGCCGGATGATTGCAACTGCTCGACAACGGTTTTGGCGAGTTGCGCCGGAATTGCAAAGGCGATGCCGACATTGCCGCCAGATGGATCTGAATGAAGTCATAAGGCCCACTTCCGATGCTTCTGCCGCCCGCAGAAACGATACCGGCCGTTACTGTGCCACCAAGTCCAAATGGATTGCCGACGGCCAGCACCCAATCGCCAACGCGCGGCGTATCGGAGGCGAATTGAAGAAAAGTGTCGAATTTTTTGTCGGACTGAATTTTCAACAGAGCCAAATCGGTCCGCTGATCCGTCCCGATGACTGTGGCCGTATATTTCTCCTCGCTCTCGAACGTGACCGAGATTTCAGACGCCTTATCGACGACGTGATGGTTTGTCACAATAAAACCATCTGCCGAGATCAGGAAGCCGGAGCCTTGGGCACGTTCCAGCCTCTGTCGCGGACGGCCATTATTCGGCAGATTCCGGCGAAATTGATCGAAGAAGTCATAAAATGGATGATCTGGCGGCACGTCAGGGAATGAAAATTCTCGTCCCCCCTGAGCCTGTCCCGTTCCTTTCGTGAAAATGCTGACGACGGCCGGCCGTGCTTTCTCGGCCACATCGGCGAAGCTCAAAGGTGCTCTGCTGATGTCTTGAGCAAAGGCGGGTTGTGCCTGCCAGATGTTCAAACCGCTTTGCGCCGTTATGACCAATCCCAGCGCAGCTGCCAGACTGGCAGCTGTCAATGCGCGCCGACCGAAGGAACGGGCGGGCAGCACTGCAGGCTGCTTTTCTCCATAATTTTTCTGGGGGATCGACATCCCATCACCTTTCAACTGTTGCATCTAAACCTATGGTGTTAGAAAATATATATGCTCGAAAGTTACGTCGAACTTTCTAGGGCGTTAAAACTTGGTAATGTCGAGGTAGTTTCAGGCCGGGTTGGCTGGACAAACGGGGGAGGGGTTTTCAGATTATGAGCGGTTATCCGTGACGCTTCGTATCGGCGCCATAATCATACTGTGGGGTATAACAGCTTGGCTTTTTCCGGCAAATGTTTCTCTTGCAGGCAGCTTTGACGTGGTCGGTGCTCCCAGCGCTCACACGCCGCTTTTGACCCCGGTTGCCGTATTCGGCGAGGACGATCGGCGAGACCTTCCAGAGGAGTTGAGCGCACTGGAGGGTAAAATCGGAATGCTCTACGAACAATCCACGCAAACGTTATGCACGGCTTTTTGCGTTGCGAATGACATTATCGCGACGGCGGCACATTGCCTGTTTCAACAGAAAAACGGCCAATTTCCGAACCTCAATGAGGTAACCTTCCGGCTGAATTATGGAACAACATATCAGCAAACCGGAATATTTGGCCGAAGGACACCCTTCACGAAAAATTTCATCGCGGTTGGAACGACAGGCTTCAACAACGAACCGCCTCTGTCGGCGCCGCGTGATTGGGCCCTTGTAAAATTGGAGCAGCCTGTTTGCCGTTTTGGCGCTCTCAAGGTTGTCTCCAAGGACGTCTCGGAGCTAATTGAAGATTCCAGAAATAAAAAGATTTTCCAGGTTGCCTATCATTGGGACTACAAGCACTGGCAACTTGCATATTCTCGCCCTTGTCCGATCGAACTCGATCATGAGCAGATAAAATGGAAATTTATAAAGAAGCACTTTATCGACAATGAACAGCTTCTTCTCCATAAGTGTGACACAGGCGGCGCTTCCTCGGGTTCTCCAATTTTGCTTCAGCAAGATCCATCGAGCGATCCAGTCGCGGTCGCTATCAATGTCGGCACCTATACAAGAACTCGAATTCTTCTGAAAAAAGGGCAGGTCGTCAAAAAGCTTAACCCTGATATCATTGCGAATACTGGTGTAAATGCGACTGCCTTCAAACATATCATTTCAGAATTACAGAACGCCAATGTCATCACCAAATCCGAGGAAATGGTGCGATTGCAGCAGGAGCTGCAAAGCCGTGGTCTTTATGCGGGTACGCTTGACGGCGAGCTCGGAAGGGGGACCAGGACAGCTATAGTCAATTTCGAGACTTCGGTCGGGCTAAAACCGACAGGTTTGCCAACTTTGTCGCTGCTGCATCGTTTTGGCGAAGAGCGCACGCGCCCAACGCATCTACTCAGCAGCCGTGGAGCCATCGTCGACCCTGCGGTAGGGGAATCGCAGCCGGCGCAGGTGCAAATACAGGCCACGCCTCAGCCACAACCCGATTTTGTACCAAACCCCTCGCGCCGCCCCGCAATCAAGATAAAGCGCCAGTACTTCAATCCCTTCAGCAATTAATTCACCAGCCGCATGGCAGGCCGCAGAAAGATAGATAGATGCGGCCATGGTGCACCCAAAACTCCGAAAATTTTTGTTCTGTATGGGCAGAATTGGCATTCGCCTTAACCGTTCTTTAGGCGCGTTACGGGATTCTTTCAGCAAGGCCCGATCATCGCGTTGGACCGCCATAGCAGCGCAACCCCTCACAGGACGAACACGATGAGTACGATTGTCGATTTGCGCTCTGGGCGGATCGAAGCGGCCTGCTTACAACTCATCGATCGAGGCGATTACGAGGCGTTAGCGCGCGCTTCCGTAAACTCGGCGAGCGAGGGCGCGGAAATCATTCTGTTTCCGAAATACAGGCCATCTCTTGCGAATAGAGCGCGCAAGCGCGTGACGCGGAGGTATCAGCTTAAACGCGACTGAGGATAGTATGCGCGAATGTCAGCATGACCGAGAAAATCAGATTATATAGAGAGTTAAGCAGCTTAATAAACGTGAGTTTGGCTTTGCGGAATTACGTTTGGTCCGATCGGGCGGGGCAGCAGCGAACAATTAATATTATGCATTAAGGATACAATAATATGCAATGTCAAATTTCTTATTAATATAAAATTATAAAGTAAAAAAAATAAATATTCTAGCTTGCTTAAGCGCATCTATTTGATAAAAATAACAAGCTTCGACCTGACCCGTGGTTGATAGGTGGGCCTGAAAAAATCAGCGGCTTTTCAAAAGTGGCTGGCCATATCGGCTGCAATCCAGGTTTGGGAGGGCCAATGAAAGCTGATATTAAACACATCAGAGTTCCGATAATTCTGATTGCATCGAGTATTTTCCTTATTTCAGGAGCATACGCCGCCAATCTACGCGCTCAAGACTTAATTGGGCTTGAAGCGCCGCCTGCCATTATGATCGAAAGCGGGAAAGAAAAGTCCCTCCCTATCAAAATTACGCGAAAAGACGCGATTACCAATCAATCCATGGTATTGATCCGCGGAGTTCCTGAAACTGTTGCATTGACAAATAGCCGTCTTTTCCCGTCAGGGGTATGGGCTATCAAGCCATCCGCACTCTCTGAGGTCCGCGTCATTACTGCGCCCGGGACAGAAACGGAAAGCCAAATTGATGCAGCTATCGCAACCTTGGATGGCAAAACGGTTAGCCGGGTTTCCTCAAGGCTTATCATTATTCCTGCACCTTCGCTTGAGCAGGAAACAGCAGGCACCAGCGAGACGCTGATTGGCCAAGAGGATCCCGTTTATGCGGCAATTGCGCCGCGGAAGCTGACGTCCGCCGAGGAAGAAAAAGTAGAGATTTTGATACGAAGGGGGGATCAGAATTTCAGCGAGGGTAAAATCAACGCCGCGCGGCTTCTCTATCAGAAGGCTGCAGAGATAGGGTCGGCCGAAGCAGCGCTTGCCGTGGCAAGGACATATGATTCGGTCCAACTCTCGCGCTTTACGATTGTGGGAGGAGTTGAGCCCAACGCAGAACTTGCCAAGCAATGGTATGAAACGGCCCTCTCTCTCGGAGCAAAACTGGCCGGAACAGTGCCGACTTCACAGTAAAATTAAATCTCTCTTGTCATATAAAGCCATCTGAAATGTGACTAAGAGAAATCAATTCGCCTCATGGTCATTTTTTATCGTTCTATTTGGCATGATTAAATCATTGCTTATTTGGATATCCATCGAGACGCAATGACAGGGGTGCGCAGAAAAGGGAATAGAAGTATGACTCGGTTGTTTATGATTGTAGCTGCAATTTTCAGCTTAACCAGCCTAACGCATTATATAGAAGCTGCGGCACAAACGGCACAAAACACTGGCGCGAGTGAAGTAGAAACGCTCAGTCAGGATAAATACACAGCACTGATAAATACAAATACTATAACAATATTAGGCGCGGATCTGACTGGGGCATATATTAAAGTTGTCGACGACATCGCCAAAGCTGTCAACGATGGGTATAATCTACGCGTGCTCCCTATCATAGGTGAAGGTGGGTCGCAGAACATCCGAGATATACTCTACTTGAAGGGCGTTGACGTTGGCATCGTCATGTCAACATCCATGGATAGCTACAAGGGAAAACCTTTATTTGAAAATCTTGAATATCGCTTGCAGTATATCGCTCGTCTTTACGAAGAAGAATTTCATGTTGTCGGCAATCCTCAAATAAAAACTGTGGCTGACCTTGAAGGGAAGAAAGTGGGCTTCCACGGGGGGGCTTTCGTTAGCGGGCAAGATCTCCTGAAAAAGCTAGGTATCAAGCCTTCCGAAGCGGTGGAGGTCAACTTTTTTAAAGGACTGGAGCAGGTTAAAAGTGGAGAAATTGCTGCGATTGTGCGGGCTACAGCCAGCCCCATGAGTGACTTGGAGAAAAGTTTCGATCCCCAATTTCATAAGCTTGTTGCAATACCTTTTGACGAGCCTTTATTCAACTCTTACCTACCCGCCAAGCTGACGCACAAACACTATCCGAAAATTATCGGCGAAACAGAATCTTTTGAGACCGCTGCAATCGGCGTCGTTCTTGCTACCTATGCCTGGAAGCCGGGATCTGATCGCTACCGGCGTGTCGCTCAGTTTACGGAAGCTTTTTTCTCAAATATCGACAAGCTGCTCGCAAATCCAAAACGTCACCCGAAATGGGAAGATGTCAATCTGGCGGCTACTTTGCCGGGATGGCAGCGTTTCCCGGCCGCGGAAGAGTGGTTGAAGCAAAATGGTCCTAGCTTGAAACAATCGATGGCAAATCTGCGTGGTGAATTCTCATCTTTTCTAGACAGTCAAGGCGGCACAGAAATCGATGCGAAGAAAAGGGAAAAGCTTTTCGAAGAATTTCAGAAATGGCAGCAATCAAGGCGCTGAAGTGACTTAGGAATAATGAATTCCGGTTTGCTGGCAAGCGATTGGAGGCCGTCATATGAAGAAAGAGCTTTTGTGTAAATAAGCGTGACAAAAGCCATAACATTGATTGACAACTGGCTGGCATCATAGTGGTATACCACTATGATGCTAGAAACCAAAGAGCTTGATCGCGAAAAAGCTTATTGTAAGCTCGTCGATCTTATTTTGAGTGGAAAAATACTGGAATGCACCCCGCTTTCCGAACGCGGTTTGGCAGAGTCTACTGGACTAGGCCGCACGCCAATCCGTGAAGCGATCAAGGATTTGGTTCGGGAGGGCGTGCTCGAATCGCATCCCACGCGCGGCACCTTCGTCCGGCCCGTAACGCTGCAGGACCTCAGGGAGATATACCAGGTTCGGTTTGCGATCGAGAGTCTTGCCGTATTTCTCGCTGCCGAGCACGGTCCGACAGAAGAATTAAGCGAGTATGGCATCGCGTTTCGCGCCGCGCTAGATGAACCGCATGCTTTCGATATTACCCAGCTTCACGATCATGGCGCCGAGTTCCATGTCGAGATTTTTCGCAATGCCTGTAATCGCACCCTCCTGGAACTTTATTGGCCGATCCGTTTGCGATTTCGCATAGCCTTCGGTTTGCCTCGCCATAGAAGTCGTGAGCGCGTCCTGGAGTCCGTGCAAGAGCATTACAATATTTTTAGAGCCATCGAAAATCGCGATAGTGACGAAGCCCAGCGGCTAATCTGCGATCATCTTCAAAGAGGGCTGGCGTATCGGACCAAGCTGTTTTCCACATTCAAAGGAACGGCCCATTTTAGCTTCAGGGCTAAACCGTCAACGCCCAACAATATGGCCTGAAAGCGCCGGAGAATTCTTCGACCTACAAACAATTAAAAATTGGAGCTGGTTAATGAAGAAATAC
>CAYVJO010000002.1:18829-19692 GCA_964451735.1 uncultured Hyphomicrobiaceae bacterium
TTATCGCAACGGCTGCTCTAGCGACGATCGCAGTAGCCCAGCCGGATCGAACTTACGCCTCCAGCCCGACTATCGACGCGATCAAGGCGAGGGGCAGCGTCATATGCGGCGCAAATGGCAGCCGTCCTGGCTTTTCGTCTCTCGATAGTAAAGGCGAGTGGCAAGGGCTCGACGTCGATACGTGCAAGGCTGTCGCAGCAGCCGTGCTCGGCGACTCCACAAAGGTCCAATTTGTTAAGGTAACCACCCAGACACGATTTACCGCCTTGCAAACATCGGAAATCGACGTTCTGACTGCAAACGCAACCTGGACGCTCAGCCGCGACGCAGGCCTGGGCATAGATTTTGTATCGACGACATTTTACGATGGCCAAGGCTTCATGGTGAACAAGAAGAGTGGCGTGCAATCCGTGAAGGACCTTGGAGGATCGACGGTTTGTGTATTGCCAGGATCGACTTCGGAGAAAATTGCCGCAGATGTATTCCGCGCTAATAGTTTGGAATACACCCCTGTCGTTATTGAAGACAAGAATGAGCTGAACAACGCCTTTTTCGGCGGGCGCTGCGACGTGCATATACAGTCGACATCGGGCTTGAGTTCGGCCCGCGCGGCGGTCGCGCCCAATCCGGACGATTACATTATCTTGCCCGGCGTCTACGGCAAGGACCCGATGGGGCCCGCGGTAAGGCAGGGAGATGCGCAATGGAAGGATGTGGTCGCCTGGGTGGTTTACGCCCTAGTTACAGCGGAGGAACTTGGCGTGACTTCGCAGAATGTGGATGAGTTGAAGTCATCCGATGACGCTGAAATACAAAGACTGCTTGGCGTTTCTGGCGAATTGGGCAAATCTCTTGGCCTCGAT
>CAYVJO010000002.1:19702-21652 GCA_964451735.1 uncultured Hyphomicrobiaceae bacterium
TGGGCCTATAGGGTTATCAAGCAAGTTGGGAATTACGCCGAAGTTTTCGATCGTAATGTCGGTGCGGGATCGCCCCTCAAGCTTGAGCGCGGGATCAATGCGCTTTGGACAAATGGAGGGCTTCTTTATTCGCCTCCTTTCAATTGAACCCGCGCCGAAAGTTAAGCGCATAGAAGCTTGACGCAGCTTCAAGATGATCGTGAGGCGGGGCCAGACAAACGCCCCGCCTCCCTCCATCGCCAAGAAAGTGGCATGCATCCTTCCACCGAAGCAAGACCTCGCAAAGCCCCCGTCTCGATCCGCCACCGGATGACCCTACGCGACATCTGGCATGATGTGGGATTTCGCAGCTGGGCTTATCAAATCATCGTCGTTTTCCTTATTGTCGGGACAGGCGTCTATCTTATTGGAAACGCTCAGGATGCACTCGCAAGGCGGGGGATATCTACGGGCTTCGATTTCCTTTTCCGTAGCGCCGGTTTCGATATTGGAGAGGCGCCCATCGCGTTCAAATCGACGGACAGCTTCCTCTGGGCCTATGCCGCTGGCGTGCTCAACACATTGAAAGTTTCTCTGATTGCGATCGTCTTTGCGACCATAATTGGTGTTTTGATCGGGATTGCGAGGCTATCCTCGAATATCCTCGTCCGAATGTTCGCCTCGGGCTATGTGGAGCTGTTCCGGAACACGCCGCAGCTTTTACAACTCGTGTTCTGGTACGCGATTATTAACCAGCTGCCCCTCGCTGGACAGGCGATTTCGCTCTTCGACATGGCCTATATCAGCAATCGCGGCTTGGTTATGCCCTGGCCGGCTGACAGCACTGCTTTCGCTTTAACGCTTGGCGCGCTCGCTTTCGGTTGTGCCGGGGCGGCGGCGTTACTCCGCTGGGGAGCAGCACGGCGGCGCAGAACCGGGCAAGCTTTGTCTCTGGCAGGCTGGTCGGCCGCGGTCGTTCTTGGCGCGCCTCTTGCGACCTGGATTGTACAAGGCGCACCGACCGCTTTCGAGATTCCGCAACTGCAAGGCTTTAATTTCCGCGGGGGCGTTTCGATTTCGCCGGAGTTTCTCGCCTTGCTCCTTGGCCTTTCGCTCTATATCGCATCCTTCATTGCGGAAATTGTCCGTTCGGGCATTCAGTCCGTCAGCCGCGGGCAGATCGAGGCGGCGTGCGCCATCGGCCTCAAGCCATCCGATATCTATCGTAAGATCGTCTTGCCGCAGGCGCTTCGAGTCATGGTTCCGCCCGCTTCCGCGCAATATGTCAGCCTCGTAAAGAACAGCTCCCTAGGCGTTGCGATCGGCTATCCTGAGCTGTTCAACATCAACAACACCATCATCACTTTAAGCGGGCACACAATTGAAGCCATAGGCATCATGATGGCGATCTATCTGTCCATCTCGCTAATAATCGCGGCGCTCATGAACCTTTACAATCGCTCCGTCCAAATTAAGGAGCGCTAACCCTTTGTCCAAAAGCGCCTTCTCATCCGCCATTCCCGCCGATTCACCGAAGCGTCCGCCGCCAATTCAGCAGCGTGGCGTGGTGCTTTGGATGCGGCGCAACCTGTTCAGCAGCCCGTCGAACGCCGTCCTGACGGCGCTAGCGCTCTGGGCACTGTTCGTGACCTTGCCGGATTTGATCCGTTGGGCCTTCATTGACGCCGTTTGGCAGACGGACGATCCTCGATCTTGCCGAGAGGCAGCCGGCGCATGCTGGGCGGTCGTTGCTGAAAAACACCGTGTCATGCTCTTCGGCACCTTCCCTTACGACGAACATTGGCGGGGCGTTCTGGCCATTGCGGTCATCCTCGGCATGGCGGCGCTGTCAGCCTTCAAGCGCTTCTGGTCTTACTGGCTGTTCGCAGGCTGGCTGGCCGCCACGAGCGTCGTTCTCTTGCTAATGCTGGGCGGCATATTTGGCTTGCCCACCATCGGCACGCATCAATG
>CAYVJO010000003.1:0-12528 GCA_964451735.1 uncultured Hyphomicrobiaceae bacterium
TTCAATCTCTCATCGCAGTCCAAATTCGGTTTTCCAGATCGGGGATCTCGGCGCTGGGGGCGCTGGCGTCCCATCTGGACGGGATCCGGCCCGTCTCAAGCGCTTGCAGAACTTGATGATTATACTGGTTGATCAGTTTGCCCGTTTCGCGTTCCAGACGCACCTCACTCCAGCCTTCATCCTTGGCCTGTTGCGTTAGCTGCGCATGGATCTCGTTTGCGGCAGGGGCGAGGACATCTTCCGTGGGCTGCTTGACCAAGGTGTAATTATGTCCAACCCGAAGCTGATCCGTAAAATGCCTTGAGACATCCCCGACCCGATCATTCGCCCACCCTATCCCGTCGGCCGCTTTGTTCAGCGTCCATGTGGCAGGGCCGTTTATCCAATCATTGCCAGGGTTTTTTCCTGCCTCGGTTAGCCCCGCTGCAAGACGCGCTCCACCCTCGACAAGACCAAGCGGCGTCTGAACTACTGTATCCACAACGCCCCCGAAACCATAAGTCGCCGTTTTGGAGATGAGGCGCGTGCGGTCGATGCTGCCATCCGCCCCAACGCTGCCGGGCTCCACATTGTCCGCAAGCGATATAGTGAACTGGTCCCAAAACAGCTCGACACGTGCTCTGGAGGCGCCGTTTTCGAGATTGGGTGTACGGACGACACCATCAACCTGTTCAACCGCGGCATATCCTGTGTTAATGACATCGCCTTCATCGAAGACCCGGATTTGTGTTCGCGTCCCGGCGCTGTCTTCTATGTCGATCTCTTTCACCCGGCCTTCATTATGCGCGACGAGTATATCCGGAGTAATGTTCTGTAGATCGCCAAATAAAGCGGGATTCTGCGCACCTTGATGTTGCAACCAATCGGCAACAGCATCGACGGGCACGTATACACGGCCGCCTGCTTCGATCCTGGAAATCTTGTCAGGATCGCCCTGAAGGCGCGCGACCAAAGCGTCGGAGCGGTTTTCGCCGAGCAATCCGCCAAACGGGCGTGATACTTGCGTTAACGTCACGGTTTCCGAACCAATGCTGTCGCCTTGATAATCGAAGTTCGGCACGTTGACAGCAAGATTGGAGGCTCCGCCGACTTCTTTCTGCATGTAAAAATTGAGGCCGTTATCCGGGAGCTCTGGTGAGACGAAGCGGGCATCTTGATAAGCGGATTTGCCATCAGGTGTCTTGCGATCGATTAACTGACCGTTAGTCAGTACTCTCATGTCTGGCCCGCTGCTCTGTCCGAAATTCGTCGGGATGAGTTTCAATTTCAGGGGTGTTGCGTCCCATTTACCTTTGAAGCTGCCTGGGTCCGCGCCATAAGCCGTCTTGCGTTCGGATTTGACTTCCGCTTCACTGTTAATCTCTAAAGTCTTGTTGAAAAGGTCGCCGCCCAAGCTTGCGGAAGCCTTTGCGAAAAGCTTTTCGGCATTCGCGTTAGACTCCGCAGCTTGTGGTCCTTTCTTCCAGGAGATGCTGGAGGAAACGACATGATCCTCAGATTTATAACCCGTGCTCAGGGACACGGATCCCTTGCCGATGCCAACAGTGTCCTTGAGCCAGCCGAGAGCGCCCGAAGCAAATTCCAGATTGTTCGGCGCAGATACGAGTTCCTCGCCAACTGTGAATTTATAACCGGCCTGTAAGCGGCTTTCTGTTGCTGTGCCCGCCGCTTTGAATTCCGTCAGCCACCCACTGCCAGGCTTGTATTTCGCTCCGCTTGCTTCAAGAACAGCAGCTTCGATGAAGGTTTTCTGTTCCACGAAACCTTCGATTTCATTGTTGACTTTTACAGGACCCAAATACACACGGGCGCCCGTTTCAGGATCGACGCCGAGGCCCGTTGCCGTTCCCTGCCCAGAAGCAGCAGGTGTTGAGGGTATGTTCGCCCCAGCCGGCGTGGCTATCTGATTTGCCCGCGTGGATTTTGGCGCGCTCTTTGCCGTACCCGACGCATCGGGCCCAGCGTTTTTCGGCACTGCTTGCGTTTTCGCTTTTTCAACGCTTTCCGTGAATTTGATCTGCGCTTCCGCGGCGGCCTTCGCCGAGGAAGCCAGTCCGCCTGTTGCGGATGTAACCTGATTGACGCTCATAATGATCTCTCCATCACCCTTTTGAACGGGTTGCTCTGATCGGCCAGATATTGTTTTTGGCGATCTCGATGTTTGGAGAATATAGAGCAAGCGAATATCAGCTTCGTGATAGATTTTTGACAGTTATTTTATAATTTCTTATCGATAATATGACAAAAAATTTCGTGTATAATAAGTGTATACTTTTAATATATCAGATATATGTAATAAATATTTATATTATTTTGAGAAATAATATATGTATATAAACTCGATGTTGCGCAGAACATCAATCATGAGTGCAAAGCTTTTTAGGACGTGCAGCTTTTAACCAGCCTTGGAACTGTTGTGATACAGGAAGGAATTACGATTTCATGGTGCGGTGCAGAAATAACCACACTGTTATCTCGGATGAGCAAGGTCGGCATGTAAGGGTTTGCATTGCAGCAAAGCCTGCGAAAGGGTATTGGCAACCGACCGAGGCTTGCTCTTGATCCTTATATCGCGTCCTCATACAAGTAGAGAGATTCGAGCTCACGCATTATTTGGAAAGACAAATCCTCATGACCGTCAAACCGTCCGCCCAAGAAACGCTGATCTATGTCATGGTGACCATGTCCGCCGTGGATCGGATCATCTCGGATCAGGAACTGAGCAAGATCGGGAGTATCGTTAGCCAGCTTCCTGTATTCGCGTCATTCGATAAGGAAGCTCTGGTCAAAACCGCGGAAGCTTGCGGCAATCTTCTCGGCGAAGATGATAGCCTGAATCAAATCCTCGATTTGATTGCCGAGAGCCTGCCGCACAAGCTGTATGAAACCGCATACGCTCTTGCCGTCGAAGTCGCCGCGGTAGACCGGATCGTCCGGAATGAGGAGATCCGTTTTCTAGAATTGCTGCGTGATAGGCTTGGGCTCGATAAGCTTACCATCGCCGCCATCGAGCGAGGCGCGCGTGCGCGGCATCAGGTCGAATAGGCCAAATGCCGCCTTTCAATAAATCGCAAGAGGGAAGTAACGCAGAAGCAATTCTTCCAGACGCCCGCTGCTCCTTACACGGGCCAGTGCGTAATTCAGCACCTCCTTCAGCCGGATATTCCCTTTGGCCACGGCAATTCCAACGCCTTCGCCGAAATATTTAGCCTCCAGAAAGCCGCGGCCGCGAAACTGGCAACACCCGGCCGACTGAGAGCCGTTGATCCAGAACATCAGACTGATAGCGTCGCCGAAAAGCGCCTCGACCTTACCGTCCTTGACAGCTGCTCTGGCAGCGTCGTCGCTCTCGAAGGAGACGATTTCGGACTTGGCATAGAAATGCTTCAAATAGGCTTCGTGCGCCGTATCCTTAACGACGGCGATCGTAAGTTTTGACAGATCCTCCGGGTTGACGTTCTCGGTCGTGCTGTCATTGCGGAAAACGAATTTTGCCGGCGTGACGTAATAGCTGTCGGTGAAGTCAACTTGGGACACCGTGCCCGGTGTAATGGCAATCGATGCGATAACGGCGTCGGTTTCATCCCCTTGCAGCGAGGGCAGCAGCTTAGCCCAGTCGAGTGTATTTATATCGCAGGTCACATTCAATTCGCGGCAAATCGCGCGGGCAAGATCGACATTGAAGCCCGTAAGCGAGCCATCCTCATCGCGATAGTTAAACGGGGGATAATCAGTTTCGGTTACAAAGCGCAGCACCACCAGCCAGGACCAATCCGGGCGCGGGCCGATCGTTTCCTCTCGCCATTGCGAAGGCGCGGGCGCGTTCTCCTGGGCAATTGCGAGCGGGGGCGCCGCTAAGGCCCATAAAAAGCCGAATAGGGAAAAGGCCGCCCAAAGCCGTAGTTGCCCAAATCCGTAACCTTTTGTGATCATGGCGTCCAACCGCATTGCGCGTTTTCCGTAAGCAATCGTCTGTATTTCGATGGCGGTGAAGCGTCAATACACTTCGAATGTGTATCAGCAGCGTATCGGGCCTTTATCATGAATGTGCCAATATTGCGCCAACGGCCCGGCGATGCTTTTGTGCCAGCGGAACAAGCCCGCGCGCATGTTGGAGTCTTGCCCGATCTCCCATCTGCTGACAAGACGGCATTGCATCCTTTTCAGGACAGTAAGACTGTAAGCGAAGAGCATCTGCTTCTCCAGACCGGGCTGCCATATTCGCGACTGCACAGAATTCGCACACTCGCTGCGCATTGGGGCGTTGATATGCGGGAGGCAGCTCTCGCCATGGGCGCCGTCCGTCATCAAGACTATGCGCGAGCCCTTGCGCTGGCTCATGGTCTGACGCCCAGGCAGGTTCGCGATACAATTACGCTGCGCTGTCTTGCCCCTGCGCCCGAACCTTACAGGCTTCTGGAGGGCGGCAAGCCCGCGCCACTGGAGACACCGCGCGGCGGCGTAGCCGTCAACGCAGATGGACTTTCGCCCGTAGCTTTGAGCGCCTTGATCCGTTCCCTTGGACCGGCGAGTCATCGCCTCGCCATCGTCCCGCGCTCCGTCATGAGCGTGGCCCTTGCGAAAACTTATGGGCCCCAGCTTGCCTATCGTGCGTCCGAGGGGTTGCGTGAGCGCAACCCGCGTTTCAGCGCGGCCACGGGGTTTATAAAATGGCAGATCGTGGCGCTCTCTATCGCGACTGGTTTGTTTCTCGGCGCGGCGATCTTCACGCCGCGCGAGGCGCTTGCTCTCTATTGCGCGCTGCTATCGATCATATTTTTTATCACGATTTCCCTGCGCGCCGCCGCTGCAGCACATGCTGGCTATCGCCGTTTTTTCGCGCGCCGGACACCCTATCGCCGACTGCGAGATCATGAATTGCCGCGATACACGATCCTCGTCGCCATGTTCAAAGAGGCCCGCGTTCTTCCCGAACTCGTCGCAGGGCTTCGCGCGATCGACTATCCTCCCGCCAAGCTGGATATCAAGCTTGTTCTCGAAGAGGTTGATGACGAAACAATCGCAGCTGCAAGAGACTTGAAGCTTCCCCCGCATTTCGAAATCGTTACCGTGCCGGATGGCAAGCCCCGCACGAAGCCGCGCGCGCTGAACTATGCGCTGCAATTTGCAAGAGGCGAGTATCTTGTCATTTACGATGCGGAAGACAGGCCCGATCCCAACCAGCTCCGCAAAGCCGCGGCGCATTTCCGTGAGGCCTCGCCCAAGGTGGCCTGTCTCCAGGGTAAGCTGATCTTCGACAACGCGTCCGAAAACTGGCTGTCAAAGCAATTCACGATCGAATACGCCTCTTTGTTTGCGGGCATACTGCCATTGCTCGACAAGGCGCGCCTGCCCCTTCCGCTTGGCGGTACCTCGAATCATTTTCAGACCAGGGTTTTGCGCAATCTCGGTGGCTGGGACGCGCATAATGTGACCGAGGACGCTGATCTGGGAATGCGGATCTACCGTGCCGGGTTGCGGGCGGAAGTTCTGGATTCGGTAACCTATGAGGAAGCGGCCTGTCAGATGGGCAATTGGATTCGCCAGCGCACGCGTTGGCTGAAAGGATGGATGCAGACTTACTTCGTGCATATGCGCCAGCCATGGCGCCTCCTTCGCGAACTCGGCTTGCCGGGATTCCTTGCTTTCCAGGGGCACTTCGCCGGGATCATAATCGCCGCTCTCGTTCACCCCTGGTCCTACGTTATCATCGTTCATGACGCCGCCTTCGGCTTGCTGCTGAGTCAGCCGCAATCGCTGCTCGGTTGGAACCTCATGGCGCTCGCGATGTTCAATCTGATCGCGGGATATGCCGCTTCGATAGCGCTGGGCTTCTTCGTGCTGAGCGGACGCAATGTGAAAAGCCTGGTCCCGCAACTGGCTTTCATCCCCTTCTACTGGCTGCTTGTTTCCGCTGCGGCCTATCGGGCCCTTTACCAACTTGTTACTGCTCCCCATTATTGGGAGAAGACGGAGCATGGCGTTACGAACATGCGGAGAGGGCAAGGGGTAAAGAGCAATGAAGGAAATCAAGCCTGAAGATATCGTGCGCTTTTGGTTTTCCGATACTGTGCGGCCGAAATGGTTCGATTCAGATCCCGGCTTCGATTCCACGCTCAAGGAGCGTTTCGAGGGTATTCTGCATGGCGCGAAACACGGAGCCTTGAGGGATTGGACGCAAAGCGCGCATGGGACGCTCGCTCTTATCATTCTTCTCGATCAAATTCCGCGCAACATCTATCGCGGCTCGCCTCTGTCCTTCGCCACGGACGATCAGGCGCTCGCTCTTTCGGCTGCGGCGGTTGAGAAAGGTTTCGACCTCGAACTCAGCTCAGAAGAACGCCAGTTTTTGTATTTGCCCTTCATGCATTCGGAATCCTTGCAACATCAGGAGCAAGGCGTTCAGCTTTACTCGGCTCTCGGGATGGACGAGCCGTTACGCTTCATGCTGCTGCACCGTGATGCCATCGCGCGGTTTGGCCGCTTCCCCCATCGGAATGCGATACTGGGCAGGCCCTCGACCGAGGAAGAGCAGACGTTTCTGAAAGAGCCAGGGTCGCATTTCTAAGCCGCCGCGTGGCGGGACTTACATCCAAGAACGATTCCTATCCGTCTTCGAGGTAGGCTTTTTTGTAGACCGAGTCTTCCAGGGCCGTATTATCCGTGTCCTGATCTGCGACCGCGCGAACGACTGGAAGTGTCATCGTGCAGACAAGTCCTGTCTCGGCAAAATCCAGTTCGACGCGGCCGCCAAGAGCCTGGCCAACAACGCGCTCTAGAAGAACGCGCCCAAATCCGCTTTCCTGTTTCACTTTTACAGGAGGCCCACCCGTTTCGGTCCATACGAACCGGATAAAAGTGGCTTCCTCGAAGTTTTGGCGCTCTTGGCTGGGTAATTTGACAAAATCCCAACATATGAGGATACGGCCCTCGGGGACGGACAAGGACCCGTATTTGGTGGCATTCGTGGAGAGCTCATGGAAGGCAAGCCCCAGATTCTGAACCGCGACTGGGGTCAAGAGCATATCCTCTCCTTCAAAAGATACCCGGCCATGCGCCGTATCGGCGATGACGCCGAGCTGGTTCGTCAGCAGCTTGCAAAGAGAGGTTCCGCGCCAATCGTCGTTAACAAGCAAATCGTGAGAGCGGGCAAGCGATTGCAGGCGGGCGGTTAGGCGCGACTGAAACACATCCATATCCTTCGTACGACGCGCGGTCTGCCTGACGATCCCTTGCAGGACCGCGAGCAGATTTTTCGACCGGTGCGTGACTTCGCGCATGAGAAAAAGCTGTTTGCTCTGTTGCTTTTTCTGCTCGCTGATATCCACGGCGCAGGAAATGGTGCCTATGGTTTCTCCCGCCTCGTCAAAATCCGGCTGCGTCCGCAAATAATACCAGAAAACACCGCTTGGAAACCGGACGCGAATTTCCGCCGCCCGCTCTTCGTTGTCGTGCATGGCAGCGCTTTTGATCTCGACAACAGACAGGGCAGTATCGGGTGGAAAGATCTCGTAGTCGGTCCGTCCGATAAAATCGTCTTCCGACATGCCCAGCGGAACATTGAAGATCCAAGTATAGCGAAACTCTTTATCCTGACGGAAAATAGTGATTTTTGAGCCGAGGATCGCAAGACGCATCTGCCGGTTCACGCGTTCGAGCTGATAGGACTGTATAACGATTTCCTGTTCGAGTTTTGTTTTCGCAGCAGCATAGTCATCCCGCTCCAGAATGAGCAATTGCGTATCAGGAACCGCGGCTAGCAGCCTTGTATGCTGAAAGGCAAGATTTATGATCGGCCATCCTAGATAAGTGGCAGCGACGATCATGGCTGTTGAGAAAAGTTTGGGTAGAAATTCATAGATCGTATCGTCGATGACAGGCCAGGCATAGGGCGAGAGTATGCTGAAGGCCAAAAGCAGCATGCCCGCGGCGTGCAGCTTTGCAGCGAAGATGAACCGGCGGTCAGGCTGCCGCTGCCTGTTTACCGCTGCGATGAAGGTAAGAGACAGGAAAAAAAATGCGCCAACAATTAAAGCATCGGACAGGAAGTCGAACGTTTCGCGAATGATCACAGTCGATGGACTTCCCGGAAATATCTCACCCATCTCAACAGCCACGAACGCTCAAGAAACGCAACTATGCACAGTGACATTTGAAGATTATTGCCAATGTATGGCGGTCAGCGTTGAGACTGCAAACTCTTGCTGACCGCTCTGGCATAAATGCGTGGCGCGTTTTGAGACAACAAATCGGCGTCGCAAACTCACGCTTTTGCATTGCGCTTAATTCGTCAGACCCTGGGGGCTCGTCCTCTCAAGAGATGCATGACCAGTGAGACGACAAATAAGACCAGGAAAATGAAGAATAGAACCTGTGCGATGCTCGCAGCGCCTGCTGCAATGCCGCCAAAACCGAACAATGCGGCAACGAGTGCGACTACGAAAAACGTTAAAGCCCAACTCAGCATTGAAGCCTCCATATAGCGTTTCGAGTGCTTCAATAATGCGGGTGAGGCAGCAAAGTTCCCTGGGTCAGCTTGTCTTGCCATAGCCAAGCATTACGCGGCTACGCCCTTGCTGCTCGCCTTTTTATCGAAGAACAAAGCTTGTGAGGCGATGGCTTTGACCAGATTGGGATCGAAAGGTTTGGTGATTAAAAATGTGGGTTCAGGTTTTTCGCCGGTCAAAAGGCGTTCTGGGAAGGCAGTGATGAAGATGATTGGCGCCTGGAAAGACGTCAGCATTTCATTCACGGCGTCGATGCCCGAGCTGCCATCCGCCAGTTGAATATCTGCGAGCACCAAACCTGGGCGTCTGTTCTTTACCAGTTCGAGAGCCTCGCGATGCGTGGACGCGATGCCGAGTATCCTGTGACCGATCTCGTGCATGGCTGCTTCAAGATCCATGGCCACAAGGGGCTCGTCTTCTATGATGAGAACGTCCGTCGAGATTTGATTTGCGATATCGAGCGCTGCTTCGTCGATGAGAGCCGAAACGGCAGGCAGGTCCACTCCAAGGATCTCCGCAGCGTCAACAGTTGAAAAACTCTCCATACTGACGAGCAGGAAGGCCTGACGGGACCGAGGCGACATCGCTTGCAGATTCTTGTCGGCAGACGCCAAGTCGGGGTCCAGAAGAGCAGCGTCCTGAGCTTGATTTACGGCGATAGAACTCCAAAGTCTCAGAAATGTCGCGTAAAGCGCTTTCTGCGAACTATCGTAATTATCGAGGATTGTGCGGTCGGCGACAAGCGCTTCCAAGGTTTGCAGGATGTACGCGTCGCCGCTTTCCTGACTTCCGCAAAGGGCGCGCGCAAAGCGTCTGGCATAGGGAAGATGAGTCCTCAGATCATTTATGATTATATGCATTTATTCAGTCCCATGGCTCAAGGGAAGCATATTATTTATATCGGCTGACATAGCGGCGCGTCCATAAATTAAGGCATATGGAACCAGCCTCACGTTACAGTGTTCTTTAACGGAAAATTGCGTGGGTAACGCGGTCCAAACTATGTGGCTCATGGAGCGGTGGATGCTTTTCGAATAGAGATGAAGTGACGCTCTGAATAATTATATACGCTCATCTGAGATACATAATATTTTTTTGCATAATTTAAAAGTAATTTGTGTCTATATTGTGATCAGACGCCAGAAGTAATTTTTAATAATTTTTTATTTACATAAAACTACGACAAAAATTATATCCATAGTATTAGAGACAATATTTTTTATTGTAATCTACAATACTAATTTTCAGCAAAATAAAATAACAAAATGCGGATTTTTTTGGTCTGCCGATTCAAGATTTTAATAAATTTTGAAATTCCATGGAACAATTCGTTTCTTGGCGTTTTTATTTATTCATGCGTTGCAACTCTCAACGCACCAGTCTCAAATGGAGAAAAAGATATGAAAAAATCAGCATTGCTTGCCGGCATTGCGTCGGCCGCACTCGTGGTTTCAACGCCACTGGTGGCTCAAACACAAACCACTACGGGCGATCAACAGGTCTTCATTCAAAAGCTAGCCGCTAATGAGCAGCTTGCTTCGAGCGTCGTGGGCGTTAACGTTCAAAATAACGCAGGAGAGAAGCTCGGTTCCGTTAATGACCTCGTGATCGGTGAAAATGGTAACGTTTCGGCTGCGGTTATTGGCGTGGGCGGCCTTCTTGGCATCGGGGAAAAGAATATCGCCGTGTCATACGACTCTCTCCAGAAAAGCAGGGATGGCGACCCATTGGTGATAGTTATCAATGCCACGAAAGAAGAGCTGAATGCAGCTCCCGATTATCTCGACGCGGATGATAAGCCGCTCAGCGTTACCAAGCGTCTGACGGAAGGAGCGAAGGAAACTTATGAAAAAGCCAAGGAGACCGTGCAGGGTGAAAGTAAGACTGAAACCCGCACGCAGTAAGTAAGCCATTGGCAATCATAATCAGTAAGGAGTCTTACAATGAATTGGGATCAAATCGAAGGCAACTGGAAACAGCTCAAGGGGCGAGTTCAACAGTCCTGGGGCAAGCTCACGGATGACGATCTCGACCGGGTAGAAGGTCGCAGGACCGAGCTGGTTGGTCTTATCCAGGAGCGTTACGGCATCGCCAAGGAAGAGGCCGAGAGCCAGGTCGACGATTGGCTGAAAAAGAACTGATCTGCAAAGATAGAGCATCGGACCGAAAACTGCGCAGCGGTTTTCGGGCAAACCCGATGCTGGAATAGATGGACAGAGTGCAATGGCCGATTCTGATTAGCAGTCCGACGCACTAGCGTAAAGTTCGACAGCTACGGGTGAAAGCCCAGCCATTAAAATTCCCCCGTTGCCCTAAGTCGAGAACCCGCGGTTGCATTGCGACCGTGGGTTTTTTACGTGACTATAAGTTCAAAGTATCGGGAAGCCGCATCCGGCTTCAGGCCGGCATCTCCTGTGCCCTCGATGCCGTTTGGCAAATCCTTCAGGGGTCGCGAAGCATCTTTAGGTGCGCTCCTGTGTGCAGAAAATGAAACAATTGGGGCGCCGTCATTGGATGCGCCAAGGCATAGCCTTGCAGAATGTCACAGCCCAGAACACGCAATATGCCGGCGTGTTGCATGGTCTCTACGCCCTCCGCGACGATGCCGATGTTGAGCGCCTTGCCCATCTCGATCATCGACCCGACAAGCTGGCGCTGCTTTTTCGAGCGGCTGATCGGCATGACCAACTCCCGTGCGATCTTCAGTCTTTTGGGCTGAACATGGAGCAGAGCGACGACGGACGCGTGGCCAGTGCCAAAATCGTCGATTTCAATATCGACTCCGAGCGTCTTAAGGCGCTTGATCGTTTTGCGGATTGGAATATCGGCGTCGATCTCATCGAGAAAAATCGATTCCACCAGCTCGAACGCGACAAGTCCCCTCGGGAGCCGGAGGCTCGCAACAGACGTCACTAGATTGGGATCACACAGCCGCCGCAGAGAGATATTTACAGATAGGCGCGGAATGATGAAGCCGCTTTCACGCAGTGAAATAATATCACGTAAGGAGCGGTCGAGAATGAAGCCGTCGATAAGATTGATGACTTTGATATCTTCTGCAACTTTCAGGAATTGGGACGGCTGCAATATTCCTTTTTGTGGATGATTCCAGCGAACCATTGCCTCCACACCGACGATATTCAGAGACTTGGCGTCGAATTGTGGCTGATAAACCGGGAAGAATTCTCCCCGGTCGAGGCCTGTGAGTATGGCCTCGGAAAAGCGTTGCGTCTCCAATATTTCCTTTTGCACTGAAGCCGAGAAAAAAGCGTAACGCCCTCTGCCGTTCTTCTTGGCCCGGTAAAGCGCTATGTCCGCGTTAACAAGCAGTTTCGAGGCATCGATGCTCCTCGAACGTGAATAAGCGATGCCGACACTTGCGCCGAAACGACAAAAATTTTTCTTGTAAAGTATTGGCTTTGCAAGCTCTGCTATGATCCGGTTGGCCAGCGATGTGAGCGATTTGAGACATCCATTGTTGCGGGCGACGATAACGAACTCGTCCCCCCCGATGCGGGCAATGAAATCGTCGGCTCTGATCAGGGAGCGCAGCACGGACGCCGCATAGGTGAGAACGTAATCGCCTGCTGCATGGCCGCGCGTATCGTTGATTTGTTTGAAGCGATCCAAGTCGATATGTAGTATTGCGACGCCCCGATCCCCAGCTTTGTCTCCGCTCAGACTATCCAGAATTTGCTTGAGATAGCGCCGGTTCGGCAAGCCGGTCAGCGGATCGTGGAGCGCTTGATGCTCGATTTGCTGATTGACCTCGCGCGTTTCCTGTAGCGCTTTGGTTAACTCCGCGGTTCGTTCCCTGACTATCTCCTCAAGCATTTCCGTCCAGCCGCGCAGCCCGAGATTGATCTCGTAAAGTTCAAGACTTCTCTCCTCCAGCAAGCGCTCGGCGTCTATGCGCGCTGCTCGCTCGCGCTCGATGCGTCTCAGAAGTACGGCTTCCAGCTGGCTCACGGTCTTGCTTCGATATTCGACGTTGCAGCGCTAGCCACGGTCTTGGCGCGGC
>CAYVJO010000003.1:12538-21354 GCA_964451735.1 uncultured Hyphomicrobiaceae bacterium
GAGACCATTTTCCGCCTGAGACGCAACGATCTCCAATTCGGTCATATAATGCTGCGCGCACCCCTTGATCAGGCCGATGCAAAGCTGGCCGAGCGGACGGCATGACCGGTATGATACGCAAATCGCATCGTCGGAAAGCCGTGTCGTGCTGATGCTCGGCAGCTCCGCGTCCGGATAAAGTTTACGCACCTCCTTATGAATGTGCGCTTCGATCGTTTCCAGCAATCGAAAGGGATCGTGGATATCCTGCAAGGCGCGGGGATAGAGGGCGGCGAAACGGTGGAAAAGGTGGGCGCCAAAATCTTGGAGCAGATTGCTTGCAGTGCGTTGCGTATCCTTCGACAAGGCCGAGAGCAGACCTGCCATCTCGCAATAGGGATAGCTGCCGACCGCTGTATATGCGCCGCCCGAAGCCGGCGCCGCAGCCAACAGGATGCGATCGACGGTCTCATAGCCGAGTGTTTCCTCGACAAAATCGAGGAATTCCGTAAAGACGACGCCTTTCATAACCGGATGGCTCCCTATGAAAGCCTTGGCGACCAGCGGGAAAAAAGTAAGGGTTTGCCAGTCTTGAGCGAACAGCGTCATTTCGAACATGCGCTGCACGGTTTCAACAAGGTACAGCCAAGGCGTTTCTTTAGAGTCAGGAGGGATAAAGATTTTTTAGGAAAAATTAGAAATAAAGTATGTTATTTTTTGAGAATTCGCCGCAGGTTTTGAAATTCTCAGGCGTTTCCGCCTTCCAGCCAAGCGCCAGCGTGACCGATTTTCTTGGCTTTATTCTCTGGTTCGATATGGATCGAGATCAGCGCGTCTCCGATTTCGCTTTTGACAGCAGCCTCGACCCGGTCGCAAATCTCATGCGCCTCGGCTACGCTCATCTCCCCCGGCACGACGAGATGAAACTCGATGAAGGTCAGCCGCCCGGCACGACGCGCCCTGAGGTCGTGCGCTTCGATTGCGCCCTCCGCGTGTGTAGCAATCAACTGGCGTATGCGCACGATTGTTTCGGGAGGCGGCGCTTCATCCATCAGTCCGCCTACGCTTTCCTTCAGCATTCCCCAGCCGGACCACAAGATATTGATCGCGACCAGCGCGGCCAGAAGCGGGTCAAGGACTGCCCAGCCGGTAAGCGTCGCGAGGATCAATCCCGCCATGACGCCTGCCGAAGTGATTACGTCGGTTAGAATATAACGCCCGTCAGCCACGAGCGCCGGCGAGCGGTGTTTACGGCCCTGACGGATCAGTATCCAGCACCAAAACGCGTTTGCCACGCCCGCAATCGCATTTATCATCAAGCCCTGCCAGGGTGCGTCGAGTGGCTTAGGGTCAAGAAATCCGAAAAATGCCTCGCGCAGGATGGCTAGCGCTGCAATGACGATAAGAACGCCTTCGAGGACAACGGCAAAATATTCCGCCTTATGATGTCCGTAAGGGTGATTGGCGTCGGCCGGCTTGGCGCTGGTACGAATGGCAAAAAGTGCGACCGAAGCCGCAACGACGTTCACGATACTTTCCAACGCGTCGGAGTAAAGAGCGATGGAGCCAGTTACGGCATAGGCGAGATATTTCACGCCAAAAACGCATAGGCCGAGGACAATGCTTCCCGCGGCAAGTTTTTGGACGAACGTCATAGCGGTCTCGAAGGCAAGGACTGCGCTGTTGAAACCGCGCTGCCGGGTTTTGCATCAGGGCTCGCGCGACATCCTTACCGCGATATGAAACGCTGCGATAGTCCTGCTGTCCAGATAGGGAATAGCAGGGTTCAGGATAGCGGCAAAGATCACACGAAGCAGTAACGGCTATCACTTGAGTTCCACGCAGCCTTGTTCGTCATCCGTCGCCGCTGACCACCGCAAGAAAACCTTGCGAAGCTCCTGTCACGAACGATCCTCGATCGGCACATAATCGCGCTTCGCCGGACCGGTATAGAGCTGGCGGGGACGCCCAATCCGCTGGTCGGGGTCAACAATCATTTCCTTCCACTGCGCGATCCATCCGACCGTGCGCGCGATAGAGAACAGAACAGTGAACATGGATGTCGGGAAACCGAGAGCCTTTAGTGTTATGCCTGAGTAGAAGTCGATATTCGGATAAAGTTTTTTTTCTACGAAATAATCGTCTTCGAGCGCGATTCGTTCCAACTCCATGGCGACCTGAAGCAACGGATCATTCTTAATGCCAACAATATCGAGAACATCACGGCAAGTCTTCTGCATTACTTTCGCGCGTGGGTCGTAATTCTTGTATACGCGGTGACCGAAACCCATCAGCCGGTAGGGATCACTCTTATCCTTGGCTTTTTTGATATATTCCGGAATACGGTCTACCGTGCCGATTTCCATCAGCATCTTGAGCGCAGCTTCGTTCGCGCCGCCATGCGCCGGACCCCAGAGGCATGCAATTCCGGCAGCGACACAAGCAAAAGGATTTGCGCCCGAGGAGGATGCCAGACGCACTGTCGAGGTCGATGCGTTTTGCTCATGGTCGGCATGTAGGAGGAAAATTCGGTCCATGGCGCGAGATAGGACCGGGTTGACCCGGTACTCGTCACAGGGGACAGCAAAACTCATGTAAAGGAAATTCGAGGCGTATTCCAGATCGTTGCGTGGGTAAATGAAGGGCTGGCCGATCGAATATTTATATGCCATTGCCGCGATGGTCGGCATTTTCGCGATCATCCGGATCGCGGCGATGTCGCGCTGAACAGGATCGTTGATATCTGTGGAGTCGTGATAGAAGGCGGATAGCGCGCCGACCACGCCGACCATAACCGCCATGGGGTGTGCGTCACGGCGGAACCCGGTGAAGAAGCGGTTCATCTGCTCGTGCAGCATCGTATGATAAGTCACACGGTTCAGGAAATCGGCATATTGCTCCTTGTTGGGCAACTCGCCATAAAGCAACAAATGCGCCGCTTCCAGAAAATTACCATATTCGGCGAGTTGCTCGATGGGGTAGCCGCGATGCAGCAATGTCCCCTCGTCGCCATCAATGAACGTAATGCCCGAACGGCAACTTCCCGTCGAAGTATAGCCGGGATCATAGGTGAACATTCCAGTCTGCTGATAAAATTTCGAAATGTCGACGACGTCCGGGCCTATCGTTCCCGAATAAACGGGAAGCTCGACTTCCTTTGAGTCGAACTTGAAGGTTGCTGTGCGGTCATGTTCGAGTTTTCCATTGTTCGGCATCTGGGCCGCGCCCTTGAGGGTCATCGTTTCTCTCCTCGCTTGCGGAATTGTCCATCGGCGGCACAGCATTATGCGCTTTGCTGCAGCGCGTCGCGTTCATTTTGCGGCGCAATAATAAATCGCCGGTTTCAATCCGTCCAGCAAGTCAAGCTTGTGCAAGGTTTCATCAAAGCGTCGCTACCAAACCATTTACGAGTTTTCAGTCCTTGGGCGTGTGATCTGCGATGCGCGCCAAAGACTCGTCTCGGCCCAGAACGGATAGAATATCGAAAATTCCTGGCGAAACGCTACGACCCGTCAGCGCCGCGCGCAATGGCTGAGCGAGATCGCCAAGCTTCACTTTTTGGTCATCTGCGTGCGACCTGACAGCGGCCTCGACGGCCTCGGCGCTCCAATCCTTGATGCTCACCAGGCGCTCGTGCAATCCGGCCAGCCTCAGACGGGCGTCCGGCGTCAGCAGTTTCTCGGCCTTTTCGTCAATCGCCAGAGGGCGCTTGGCGAAGAGAAAGGAGGCGCTGTCGAGCAAGTCCACAAGTGTCTTGGCCCTCTCTTTGAGCCCTGGCATGGCACGTTCGAGCATCCGCCATTCCTGTTCTCTCAAACCTGATACGTAATGATTTTGCTGCGGCAGATGAGGCAACAAGCCACGCAGCGCAGCCACAAGTTCGGCGTCGGAAGAGGCGCGAATATAATGGCCGTTCAAATTCTCCAGCTTCTGGAAATCGAACCGGGCAGGGGATTTGCCAAGTGCATCCAGACCGAACCAGTCGATCATCTGTCCGGCCGAAAAAATCTCGTCGTCACCATGACTCCATCCGAGCCGCGCCAGATAATTGCGCATCGCGGCTGGCAAATATCCCATCGCGCGGTAGGCATCAACACCGAGCGCCCCGTGGCGTTTCGACATTTTCGCCCCATCCGGACCGTGGATCAGCGGCACATGTGCAAAAATTGGCGGCTCCCAGCCCATCGCGGCGTAAATCTGTGATTGCCGAGCCGCGTTCGTCAAATGGTCGTCGCCTCGTATGATATGTGTGATGCCCATATCGTGATCGTCCACGACAACGGAGAGATTATAGGTTGGCGTACCGTCGCTGCGCAGAATGATGAGGTCGTCAAGCGCCTTGTTGGGGAAGACGACGCGGCCCTGTACCTTGTCGTCGATGATGGTTTCGCCCTCCTTGGGCGCCTTAAAGCGCAAGGCGTATGGCGCCCCTTCCGGCGCTTCCGATGGGTCGCGGTCTCGCCATGTCCCATCATACACTGGAGCGCGGCCCTCAGAGCGGGCGTGTTCGCGCATCGCCTCCAACTCCTCCGCCGTTGCATAACAGCGATACGCCTTGCCTTGTGCGAGAAGCGTTCTGGCAACCTCTGCATGGCGATCGGCGCGGGCGTGCTGCATGACTGGCTCATCGTCCCAATCGAGTTCAAGCCAGCGCAGGCCGTCGAGGATCGCATGCACAGCCTCCTCGGTGGATCGCGTGCGATCTGTATCCTCGATGCGCAAGAGAAAGCGCCCGCCATTGGCTTTGGCATAGAGCCAGTTGAAGAGCGCTGTACGGGCTCCCCCTATATGTAGAAACCCTGTCGGGGAGGGTGCAAAGCGCGTGATGACTTTACCGGTCATGGGATCGATTCCATAAGTTTCGATGAGAAGCGGATTGAGCTTGCCGAGGGTTTAGCACAGGGAGGCCGTTCGTGTAAGGCGGGCCTCGGGCTTATGTCACTGAATGAAGCAGCTTTGAATGGCGCGGGAACCTATCGCCCGTCTGATACGCCCCGCCGGGTAAGGGAGCTTGCTGCTGGAGATAGAAGCGGGCCAAGAAGGCTTGGCCTGCAAATCCTTGAAACGCTCGATGCAGAACGCGGCCGGTGGTTTTTATGGCTGCCAGTCTTTTATGGCCTCGGAATAGCGATATACTTTGCACTTTCCGCCGAACCGCCGCTCGCCCCGATCATCGCCGCCGTCGTAATAGCCACGATCTTACGGATGTTTCTTCATGCGACAGCCTTAAGGCTTATCTTCAGCACGGCGCTTTTGATGGTCTCGCTCGGGCTTCTGACGGCAAAGACACAAGCCTTGCGCGTCGATGCGCCGGCGCTGAAACGGGACTACCGCTATATCGAGGTGGAGGGGTGGGTGGAAAAGATCGAGCGCCATGAAAGCCGGACAAGGCTGACTTTGCGGCTGATCCGGGCGGAAAAGATTGCGCCTGAGCTGATGCCGCGCAGGGTTCGCATCAGCGTCCGCGGTAAGGGCGATCCAGTACCGCTAGGCAAGGCAATCAAGCTTCGGGTCACTCTCATGCCCCCGCCGGAGCCGGCGCAGCCGGGCGGTTTCGACTTTGCGCGGTTCTTCTGGTTTCAAGGGATCGGGGCGAGCGGTTATGCGATGAGCAAGATCGAGCCAGTCGCCGCTCCGCCGCCTCCGCCCTGGGATTTGAGTGCGATCGCGTGGATAGCAATCGTGCGGCACGGCATCATAGGGCGTATCGAGGCATTGCTGGAGGGCGATCATGGCGCGATCGCCAAAGCACTCATCGCTGGCGCGAAAGGGGAAATCTCCGAGCCGGCGCGCCAGGCCCTGCGCGACTCAGGTCTGGCGCACGTCATAGCCATTTCAGGTTTTCACATGGCGGTGACGGCAGGTGCGATGTTCTGGCTGATTCGCGCGCTTCTTGCGTTGGTGCCGGCCATAGCCTTGCGCTTCCCCATCAACAGCTGGGCGGCCATCGGTGCGCTGGCCATGGCGACGGCTTATCTTGCGATATCGGGCGGCGCTGTTACCGCCATTCGCGCTTACATCATGGTTGCGATCATCTTCATCGCGGTCATTTTGAACCGCCCCGCGCTCAGTTTGCGAAACCTCGCGATCGCCGCCCTCTTGATCCTGGCAGCGATGCCGGAAAGCCTTTCGGATGCTGGGTTCCATATGTCTTTCGCCGCTACAGCCGCGCTCATTGCGTTTTATGAGGCGCGGCCCTCGATCCGGGTCTTCGATGGCTGGCCGGTTCTGGCGGCGGTGCCCTTGATGTTCCTCATCGACGTGGCGACGACAACGCTACTCGCAAGCGCGGCGGTCGATCCGTTCGCCGCCTACCATTTCCACCGGATCGCCGTTTACTCCGTCATAGGCAACATCCTCGCTATGCCAGCCGTGACGTTCGTCATCATGCCGATGGTCCTGCTTTCGCTTCTGGCCATGCCGTTCGGTCTGGAGGCGATTCCACTGCGGATCATGGAGCAGGGTATCGGCGCAATGCTCGCCGCCGCGCAATTCACCTCGACGCTGCCTGGCGCCTCGCTTGCCGTGCCGCGGCTGGCGGAGGGTGCTTTGCCGTTGATGGTTTTGGGAGGATTATGGATTGTGATCTGGCGTACCCGCTGGCGCTGGCTCGGTCTGGCGGCAGTCGGGGCTGGGCTGGCGCTTGCCCCGTTCGGGGAGAGGCCGGATATCTGGGTCGATCGCGGGGGCGAACTGGTCGCCATCCGGGATCAGAGCGGAGTCATCGCCACGGCGAACGTCCGGAAAGGCGCATTCAGCCTAGAACGCTGGATGGAGGCGGATGGAGATATCAGAAGCGTCAAAGAAGCAAGAAACTCAAAGGCCTTTCAATGCGACGATGCCAGTTGTATCGCCCTGGTCAAGGGTAAGCTTGTCAGCCACGTCCACCATCCATCCGCGCTCGCCGAAGACTGCCGCCGCGCGGACATCCTGATCGCCAGTTTTATGCTTTCGGAGCGTTGCGATCGGCCGCAAATCGTAATTGATAAAGCCACGCTTAGAGAACGCGGCGCGCATAGCTTGGTCATAGGCCCGGATGGGATTATCGCTCGAACCGCGCTGGATGAGAGGGGACGCAGGCCTTGGGTTGCTGAATATGACAAGCGTGAGGCGATACCGGCAGTAATGGACGACCGCGCAGACGAACCGTAATCGCGTTTAATTGGCTCATTGCACGCAAGGGCGTCTAGAGCCTGATCCGTTCTGATGGCCTTAGAACGGGGCTCTAACTTTTTGTTTTAGCGTCATCTTTTCGCAAAATCGGTTTCCACATTTGCGGATCTAGAGTGGCCATATGTGTGCCCAGGGGCAAGCATGGTGGAGACCAGTTACGCAAGCTTTATCCGAGTCCAGAAAGTGGAGGACAATAAGACGCGCTTTTCTACTACCCCCCGTCAATAACGCCTAAGAAGACCTACCAGCCTGCCCTGAACCCGAATACGGTCGGGGCCGAAGATGCGCGTCTCGTAAGCCGGATTGGCTGCTTCGAGCGCAACGGACTGCCCCTTGCGCCGGAATCGCTTCAGCGTTGCTTCGTCATTATCGACCAGAGCGACGACGATATCGCCATTGACGGCATCCTCGGTTTTTCTGATGACGACCGTATCCCCATCCAATATTCCCGCGTCGATCATGGAGTCGCCTTTAACCTCCAGCGCGAAGTGCTCGCCGGAGGAGATCATCTCTTCAGGAACCGTGATGCTATGACTGTGAGTCTCGATGGCCGAGCGGGGCACGCCTGCCGCGATGCGTCCCATCACTGGGATACCAATCCTATAGCTGCTCTCGTCGCCAGCGCTCTCGCTGAAACCGCGCCGGACTGATCCTTCTATGACGGAGGGTGAAAAACCTGAAGCGCCCGATCGCTTGAAACTGGGCTGTGAGAATTCTGGCAGCTTGATGATTTCAAGCGCGCGCGCCCGATGCGGAAGCCGCTTGATGAAACCACGCTCCTCCAACGCCGTGATCAGCCTGTGAATGCCAGATTTCGAGCGTAGGTCAAGAGCTTCCTTCATCTCGTCGTAAGAGGGGGGCACGCCGGATTCTTTCAGCCGCTCATGAATGAAAAGGAGAAGCTCTTTTTGTTTCGGCGTGAGCATGTGGGGTCCTCATCGCGGCCACTAGCTGACGTATGGACAACGGGCGGCGCGTTTTTATCGTTTGTACAAAGCGCGAACATCTATACTTGTTCTAGTTGTGTTCCGCAAGCCCTTTGACGATAGGAAAATGTTTTCTTGGCTGAAATACCATCAAATGTCCAGAGGCAGGACGGCTACGATTTCGCCGGGCTCAGCGGATGGCGCGTTCGGTTCACGGACAATCAGGCATTGCGCGGCTGCAAGGCCCGAGGTGAGCGAGCTGTCCTGGGAGGGCAGAGCCTCCACTTCGAGCCGGCCGTCGCGATCAAGATATTTTGCGCGCATATAATGCCGCCGTAATCCGTTTTCGCCGATCGGAGCGGCAAGGGGCAGTTGCCGTTCAGCATGGGGCGGCTTATTCTCGCCAAGTAATGCCGAGATCAGCGGGATAGCGAAAATATAGGTGCAGATCATCGCCGAAACGGGATTGCCCGGCAGGCCGATGACACGCTGAGCGCCCTTTGCGCCGAACATGAGAGGCTTGCCCGGTTGCATTGCGACCTTGTGAAAAGCGATACTGAAACCCTCGCCCTCCAGCGCTGCCCGCATCAAATCGCGGTCGCCAACGGATGCTCCGCCGATGGTGAGCAGAAGATCCGCATCGCTCCCCGCCCGGAGATGCTCCTGAAGGCTGGCGGACGTATCCCGCGCGATGCCTAGCGTTCTCGTCTCGGCCCCTGCGCGACGCATCGCGGCGGA
>CAYVJO010000004.1:0-8420 GCA_964451735.1 uncultured Hyphomicrobiaceae bacterium
TCGTGCGCCCTTCCGATTTCGAGGATTGGGTAGGTTTCGAGGCCAAGGTTGAGCTTCGCGACATGATCGATGGACGCAGGCGTTTTCGCGGGATCATCGATGGCTGCGAGCAGGGCGAAGCGCGGCTGCGCGTTGTGTTGAAGGATAACGAGGAGCCGGTGGTTTTGGGGTTGCCGCTCACGATGATCGGTGATGCGAAACTGGTCCTGACGGATGATCTTTTAAAACTGGCACAAATGCAGAACGAAGCCGATGAGCAAGGAGCTGAGACCAGTTCCGTTGGCAAAGATTTGGAGTGACTTGCATGGCGCAGCAAGGTGTTAGCGCAAATAAGCTGGAGTTGTTGCAGATCGCGGATGCGGTCGCGCGAGAAAAGTCGATCGATCGGACACTCGTGATTGCCGCCATGGAGGATGCGATCCAGAAAGCCGCCAAATCGCGTTATGGCAGCGAGAATGAGATCCGCGCCGAGATCGATCCTAAAACCGGCGAAATCAGGCTGGCGCGACTTCTTGAAGTGGTCGAGACGGTAACGCAAGACGCCGTGGAGATTTCTCTGAAGGACGCACGCAAACGTAATCCGGAAGCCGACATTGGCGATTTTATCGCTGAGCCGCTGCCACCGCTCGATTTCGGCCGTGTTGCGGCGCAGAACGCCAAGCAGGTCATCGTGCAAAAAGTGCGCGAAGCCGAGCGCGAGCGCCAATATGAAGAATATAAGGAACGCATTGGCGATATCGTCAATGGCGTTGTGAAGCGTGTTGAATATGGCAACGTCATCATTGATCTGGGACGCGCGGAATCTGTGGTGCGGCGCGACGAAACCTTGCCACGCGAAACATATCGCTATGGCGACCGAGTTCGCGCTTATGTGTATGATGTTCGCCGCGAGCAGCGCGGGCCACAAATCTTCCTGTCCCGCACGCGCCCGGAATTCATGGCCAAGCTGTTTGCACAGGAAGTGCCCGAAATCTATGACAATGTCGTTGAAATCAAATCAGTCGCGCGCGATCCGGGCAGCCGTGCCAAGATCGCAGTGCTCTCGAAAGACAGCTCGATCGATCCCGTCGGCGCATGTGTTGGCATGAGAGGGTCCCGCGTTCAGGCCGTGGTGAACGAGTTGCAGGGCGAGAAGATCGACATCATCCAATGGTCGCCGGATGCCGCCACCTTCATCGTCAATGCGCTAGCGCCGGCTGAAGTTTCAAAGGTCGTGCTTGACGAGGATGCCGAGCGTATTGAAGTTGTTGTCCCAGATGACCAGCTCAGTCTTGCGATAGGCCGGCGGGGCCAGAATGTGCGCTTGGCTTCTCAGCTGACTGGATGGGACATTGACATCCTAACAGAAGCTGAGGAGTCAGAACGCCGCCAGAAGGAGTTCAACGAGCGCTCGAATACGTTCATGGAAGCGCTCGACGTCGATGAAGTGATCGCGCAACTTCTTGCCTCGGAAGGCTTTGCCTCGGTTGAGGAAATCGCCTACGTCGAAGCTGAGGAAATTGGGGCGATCGAAGGCTTCGACGAAAACACTGCAGCGGAGATTCAGAACCGCGCCTCAGAATATCTCGACCGCCGCGAAAACGAGCTCGACGATAAGCGCCGCAGCCTTGGCGTTGAGGATGATGTGACGGAAATACCGGGCCTAAATAAGGCAATGCTGGTGGCGCTCGGCGAAAGCGGTGTCAAGTCGGTTGAAGATCTTGCCGATTGCGCGACGGACGATCTGCTCGGCTGGACAGAGAAAAAAGACGGCATGACAAAACGTCATTCCGGCATGCTTGAGAAATTTGATCTTACGCGAGAGGAAGCTGAACATATTATCCTGAATGCGCGCGTGCACGCCGGATGGATCGAGGCGGAGGCTGTGTCCGACGCGGAGGACGACTCTCATGACGAGGGCGAACCAGAGCTTTCGGTCGAATCGGCACCTGCTCGCGAGTAGCATTGTCAGGCGAGGCTAGTGGCGCGAATTTGACATTTGAGTCATTGTTACCGCCACTTCATTCTCAAATGTCAAATTCATAAGCTTACACTACAAACACATATTCAGCGCGTGGTTTTTATGACGGAAACATTTGCAAATGAGGGCGCTGCACGTGGAGGCAAATGTTTCAGTCCAATCGACCAGGACCAATTTTATCGCTGTGGCGTGCGGGAAACAGACGTACGACATTGCTTGTTTTGGGTAAACTGAGTTCGTGAAATTCATAGATGAAGAAGGTAGAGAAAACAGGAAACCGATCCGCCAGTGCGCGTTAACTCGCTTGCGGAGCCGGGAAGATGATCTTTTGCGTTTTGTACTGGACCCAGAAAACAGGGTTGTACCCGACATAAAAAGAAAGCTACCGGGCCGCGGCGTTTGGATCACTGCAACTTATCAGTGTGTAGCAAACGCTGTCCGTAAAAATGTTTTCTCAAGGAGCTTCAAAAGGACGCTCGCGCCCAATCAGGAATTGGCCGAACTCGCAGGACTTCTACTGAGGCGATCGGCGCTGCAGGATCTGGCGCTAACGAATAAATCGGGCTGCGCAGTTTCCGGTTACACCAAGGTGGAAAGTGCGATTAAGGCCGGAAAAGTGCTGGCGCTTCTTCACGCATTCGACTCATCGCGGGACGGACGCGACAAATTGGACAGACTTGCCCGTGCGGTGGCAAGTGCGAAAGATAAGGATTTCGCACACATATCATGTTTTACTTGCGCCGAATTGAGCTTGGCGCTGGGAAAAGGGAATGTTAACCATTCAGCAATTGCTGATGGAGGTGCGGGCAGGACGTTTCTCCGGTCCGCTAATCGTTATATAATCTATATGGGATCGCATTCGGCAGCAGGGCCGATTGCGGACGCGCCGGTACAGGAAAAAGCATGAGTGAAACGAAAGACCCCGAAGAAAAATCCGTAAAGTCGGACCGCAAGACCATGACGCTTAGCGTCAAACGCACGGTCGAGCAGGGGCTGGTACGCCAAAATTTCAGCCATGGCCGCTCGAAATCTGTCGTGGTGGAAAAAAAGCGTAGCAAACGGTCAATCAGCATGCAGGACGCCGTAGCGGCCGCCCCCCCCGAGGTCAAGGCTGTGAGTACTCCCGCCGCAAAGCCGCCACGCGACGTGAGAGGCAGGCGTTCGGAGGCTACGCCCGCAGATAAGCCGCAGGCCCGGAACGTGTTGCGCCAGCTTTCCGCTGACGAAGTCGATGCCAGAGCCCGAGCACTCGTGGAAGCCAGAAAACGCACGGAAATCGAACGGCGAGATCAGGAAATCCGCGACCGCCAGCTGGCTGAGGAGAAAAAGCTCCGCGCCGAGGAGGAAAAGAAAAAACAGGAGGAAGAAGCTGCCAAGGCCGCGGCTGAAGGTCGCGAGTACATTGCCGAGTCGGCTACGCAGAAACCTGCGTCGGAAGGCTTGCAGCCTGTGGCAGATGGAAGGGATGCTTCGTCGGGTGCTGCCGCGAAAACAACCAAGCCCGCCGTGACAGCGGATGGCAAAACGCCGCCAGCCGCGATTGCTGAAAAAGCTAAACCCGCTGGCGATGCGCCCCGCCGTCCCTTGCGCGATGGTGCGGTGGATGATAAAGCCGTCATTGAAGACGACGATGACAAGCCATCCAAAGGCTGGGCTGGGGCTGCGGTAAAAAAAGCGAAAGTAGAGCGCGCACCGGCAGTCAAGCGCGTCGAGGACGACCGGCGCGGCCGTCAGAAGCTCACCATTTCCAACGCCTTTGACGAACAGCAACGCGAGCGCTCGCTCGCTTCTTTGCGCCGTCAGCGCGAGCGGCTCAAAAAGCAAGCCATGGGCATTGCGGAACCGCGCAAAAAGATTCTCCGTGAGGTCCAGCTTCCAGAAGCGATAACCATCCAGGAACTCGCCAATCGCATGGCGGAACGTGCCGTAGATGTGATCAAGTTTCTTATGAAGCAGGGTCAGATGCACAAGATCAATGACGTGATCGACGCTGACACGGCTGAACTTATTGTCGCTGAATTCGGACATACCGTGAAGCGCGTTTCGGAAGCTGATGTCGAGGAAGGCTTCATCGGCGTTGATGACGACACGGTCGATCTCGAACCACGCGCGCCCGTTGTCACTATCATGGGCCATGTCGATCACGGCAAGACTTCGCTGCTCGACGCCTTGCGCAAGGCGAATGTCGTCGCGGGTGAGGCTGGCGGCATCACCCAGCATATCGGCGCCTATCAGGTGCAAACCTCGTCTGGGTCTGTTATAACCTTCATCGATACGCCTGGTCACGCCGCCTTCACTGCTATGCGTTCGCGCGGTGCGAAGGTAACGGATATCGTCATTCTCGTGGTAGCCGCCGATGATGGGGTCATGCCGCAAACGGTCGAGGCGATCAACCACGCCAGGTCTGCGGGTGTTCCAATCATTCTGGCGATAAACAAGATCGACAAGTACGACGCCGAACCGCAACGCGTGCGCACCGAGCTATTGCAGCATGAGATCGTCGTCGAGAGCATGGGCGGCGACACGCTTGAGGTCGAAGTCTCGGCGAAGGAGAGAACCAATCTCGATAAATTGCTGGAGGCAATCGCGCTCCAGTCAGAAGTTCTCGAACTTCGAGCCAATCCGAACCGGCCTGCCGAAGGTGTCGTGATAGAAGCCAAGCTTGAACGTGGTCGCGGTCCGGTCGGAACCGTCCTGGTTCAGCGCGGGGCCTTGACTGTCGGCCAGATCATCGTAGCAGGACGAGCTTGGGGCCGCGTCCGTGCTCTCATTAACGACAAGGGCGAACACATTACCTCCGCTGGCCCATCCGTACCCGTTGAAGTGCTCGGCTTCGACAGCGCGCCAGAGGCTGGAGATCAGCTGGCTGTCGTCGAGAATGAATCGCGGGCCCGCGAACTAACATCCTACCGTCAGCGTAAGCTGCGCGACTTGAAATCCGTCGGTGCCGGACGACGGGGATCGCTCGAACAGATGATGAGCCAACTCAGCGAAGCCGGCCGGAAGGAATTCCCGCTGATCATTAAGGGTGATGTGCAAGGCTCGGTCGAAGCCATTGCCGCCGCGCTTGAGAAGCTCAATACTGATGAAGTTGCGGCACGGCTAGTACATAGCGGGGTTGGCGGCATCACCGAATCCGATATTTCGCTTGCCGGTGCAGCGAATGCGGCCGTGGTCGGCTTCAATGTCCGCGCAAACTCTCAAGCCAAGGAGTTGGCGGAACGGTCGGATATCGAAATCCGTTATTACAACATCATCTATAACCTTGTCGACGACATCAGGGCGGCGATGTCCGGTCTTCTTGCCCCGACTTTGCGCGAGACCTTCCTCGGCAATGCCGAAATTCTGGAGGTTTTCAATATTACCAAAGTTGGCAATATTGCCGGCTGCCGCATTACCGAGGGCAGAGTGGAGCGTGGCGCTCACGTCCGGCTGATACGCGACAATGTGGTGATCCACGAAGGCAAGCTGTCAACGCTCAAGCGCTTCAAGGACGAAGTCAAGGAGGTCAATGCCGGCCAGGAATGCGGCATGGCTTTCGAAAATTACCATGACTTGAAAGCAGGCGATATTATCGAATGTTTCCGCGTCGAGGAGATCAAACGGAGTTTGTGATCCTTATGATGTTCGGATGCGCCAGGATTATTGTTTGATCCGCAGAATCAAGGATGGCGATCGGCCTTGCTGAACGGCACCTGCGGCGGAAAGCTGATTCTTTACACGATGCTCAAGCCTTCGCTGCCATCCCCGAACGGCCTAGAAAACCCCCGATCGCCTTGCTTAATATGAGTTTCGAATGACAAGACAACACGTTTCGAAAGGCTCCTCGCAGCGTCAGCTCCGGGTCGGCGAGATGATACGCCATTCTCTCGCCGAGATCTTTTTGCGATCCGGAATTGCCGACCCCGATTTCGACGGGCATGACGTAACTGTTACAGAAGTCAAGGTCAGCCCTGACTTGCGTAATGCGACCATATTTTTTCTGCCTTTCGGACGTGGCGCCCCGGACAAGCTCAAGACGGCGCTCAACCGCCATCACAAGTTTCTACGTGGAGAGCTTGCAAAGCGCGTTGATCTCAAATATGTGCCGGACATATCCTTTCAGATCGACGAAAGCTTCGAGAAGGCCGAGCGGATCGATGAAATTCTACGATCGCCGAAAGTCAGGCGCGATCTCGACTAACCATCTCCGGCTTTGAGGAAAAGAACTGATTGCTCTTCATTCATGCCGGGCCCCAGACAGTCTATCCGGATCAGAGTTTCTCACGGGAACGATCCCGATCCATATCAATGTTGACGCGCGATATTAGGACCAACCGCATCGCTTTGCCTGATCGTGCTTTAGGAGTGTTTCGATGGCCCGTCGAAAAGGCGCAGCTGTCAATGGCTGGCTTATACTGGACAAACCCCAGTTCGTGACCTCGACGCAGGTCTTGAACAAGATCAAGCGCCTGTTCGACGCGGCTAAGGCTGGTCATGCTGGCACGCTCGACCCTCTGGCAACCGGGATTCTGCCTATCGCCTTTGGAGAAGCAACAAAGACGATCCCTTACGTAGTGGATAGCGTCAAGAACTACCGTTTCCTTGTGCGCTGGGGGATCGAGACCAATACGGACGACGCCGAAGGTCAGCCGGTACAAGAAAGCGCAAGCCGCCCGGAGATCGCTGAGATCGAGCAGGCTCTTTCGGCTTTTCGCGGGAGTGTTACCCAAGTTCCGCCGCGCTTTTCGGCGATTAAAATCGATGGGGAACGCGCTTATGACCGTGCCCGTGATGGCGAGACCTTTGAAATACAATCCCGCACGGTTGAGATTTATCGGCTTGAAATCGTCGAACCAGAAGGCGCTGACGGGTGCTGGTTCGAGGCTGAATGCGGGAAAGGGACCTATGTCCGCTCGCTCGCGCGCGATCTCGGCCGAAAGCTAGGCTGCTTCGGCCATGTCGCGCAATTGCGGCGCACCCGCGTAGGACCGTTCACGGCAAATGCAGCAATTTCTCTGGAAACACTTGAGGAAATGAGCAATAGTGCCATCGGCCGCGAGGCGCTTTTCGAAGCACTTCTGCCCGTTGAGACCGCGCTGGACGGCATCCCAGCGCTGGCCGTAAGCGGACCGGACGCGGCAAGGCTGAGGCGGGGCAAAGCGATAATCATTCGCGGCCGGGACGCTCCGATTGATCAGGGCCTTATTTATGCAACCTCGCATGGAACGCTCGTCGCGCTCGGCGATGTGAGCCAAGGCGAAATGCGGCCGTCACGCGTGTTCAATATCCCGCAGTGACGCTGCTATACAATCTTTAAGGAGCAACCGATGTCGATAACGGCCGAGCGCAAGCAAGCGCTGATCAGCGATTTTGGAATTACGAACGGCGATACGGGTTCGCCTGAAGTACAAGTTGCCATTCTCACCGAGCGAATCGTCAATCTGACGGAGCATTTCAAAAGTCATAAGAAGGATAACCACTCACGACGTGGACTGTTGAAGATGGTCAGCCAGCGGCGCCGTCTCCTGGACTACGTCAAATCAAAGGACGAACCACGGTATCGCCAATTGATCGAGCGTCTCGGCATTCGGCGCTGATGAGCTTGACAGCGCGTCTTCACGCTCTGATGAGACCCGCAAGGCCACGATACTCAATGGCATGGGTTGTACGCAATGCGTGGCGCTGTTTGTTTCGCGCCGCGCATTGCCCTTAGAGCATCGAACCGAAAAGTGCGCAGCGTTTTTCGGTCCGATGCTGAAACTAACAGATATGGCGCTATAGCCGATTCTGACTCAATGTCCGGCGTTCTAGCCTACGCTTCTTAGGGAAAACCCTGAACAGGGCGCGTGAACCCGTGGTGGCCTCTGTTCTCAAAGCCAGTTTTCAGTTATGGCTAGTCAGCGCATACAAGGAATGAAGCAAATTATCCGGAGCAATCCAGCGCCGGACATGAATTATCGGAATGATATGAATGTTTGATATCCATCGCGAAGAAATCATCTGGGGCGGCCGTCCGCTGAAATTCGAAACTGGCCGCATGGCGCGTCAAGCCACGGCCGCGGTTCTTGTCCAATATGGCGAAACCACCGTCCTGGCAACAGTCGTTGCTGAAAAACAGCCTAAGCCTGGTCAGGATTTCTTCCCGCTCACTGTGAATTACCAGGAAAAAACCTATGCGGCCGGCAAAATCCCCGGCGGATTTTTCAAGCGCGAAGGCCGCCCGAGCGAACGGGAAACGCTGATCTGCCGTCTGATCGACCGGCCTGTAAGGCCGTTATTTGTTGAAGGCTTCAAGAACGAGGTTCAGATCATCGTCACGGTCCTCTCTCATGACATGGAAAACGACCCTGACGTCGTTGCGTTGATCGCCTCTTCAGCAGCGCTCACCTTGTCGGGAGTGCCATTCATGGGTCCGGTTGGAGCGGCCAAGGTCGGCTATATTGACGGTAAGTATATTCTCAACCCCACCATCGACCAG
>CAYVJO010000004.1:8430-14294 GCA_964451735.1 uncultured Hyphomicrobiaceae bacterium
GATCAAGGAGAGCGCGCTCGAACTTGTCGTCGCGGGAACGGGTGACGCAGTCCTGATGGTCGAATCCGAGGCTAAGGAACTCTCCGAGGAAACGATGCTTGGCGCGGTTATGTTCGGCCATGAAAACTTTCAGCCTGTAATCGAGGCTATCATAAATCTGGCTGAACACGCGGCGAAAGATCCTTGGGACATCGCGGATAATGATACGAGCGAACTTGATGCCAAAGTCAGGAAACTTGCAGAAAAGGATCTGAAAAAAGCCTATCAGATCGTCGGCAAGTCGGAGCGACAGGCAAAAGTGGCCGAGATTAAATCTAAGCTTCTTGAGGAAGTGGTGACCGAAGGCTCCGAAGCGGCACTGGCTTCGCAGGCTGCCGCTGCATTCAAGACGCTAGAAAAGAATGTTGTACGCGGGAATATTCTGAAAACCAGCAAACGTATCGACGGGCGCGACCTAAAAACTGTGCGACCCATCATATGCGAAGTCGGCGTTCTACCGCGCGCCCACGGTTCGGCCCTCTTCACCCGCGGAGAAACGCAGGCGCTTTGCGTCGCAACGCTTGGTACCGGCGAGGACGAGCAATGGATCGACTCGTTGGAGGGGACCTATAAGGAACGGTTTCTGCTCCATTATAATTTCCCTCCGTTCAGCGTTGGCGAAACGGGCCGTACCGGATCGCCAGGACGCCGTGAAATCGGCCATGGAAAATTGGCTTGGCGCGCTCTCCATCCGATTCTCCCAACCAGCGAAGCGTTTCCTTACACGCTCCGGGTCGTATCGGAGATCACTGAGTCCAACGGCTCCTCTTCCATGGCGACCGTGTGCGGCTCGTCGCTAGCGCTTATGGACGCGGGCGTCCCGCTACAACGTCCGGTCGCAGGTATTGCAATGGGGCTGATCAAGGAGGACGAAGACTTTGCCGTTCTATCCGACATTCTCGGCGATGAGGACCATCTCGGCGATATGGATTTCAAGGTGGCTGGAACGTCTGAGGGTGTGACGTCACTACAAATGGACATTAAGATTACCGGCATTACCGTAGAGATCATGAAGATTGCGTTAGAGCAAGCTCAGCAAGGGCGGATACATATTCTTGGTGAAATGACCAAGGCGCTCAGTTCAGCTCGATCTTCAGTCGGGGAACATGCACCACGGATCGAGATGATCACCATACCGACCGACAAAATTCGCGAAGTGATCGGTTCAGGCGGCTCCGTCATACGCGGTATCGTCGAGGAAACCGGCGCAAAGATCGATATCAATGATGATGGAACCGTAAAGGTCGCGGCAACGAACGCAAAAGCGATAGAAGCCGCACTCGACCGGATTAGGTCGATCGCAATGGATCCGGAAATTGGGAAAATCTACAAGGGCAAGGTTGTTAAAATCGTCGAATTCGGTGCATTCGTGAATTTCTTCGGCTCGAAGGACGGCCTGGTTCACATCTCACAACTTGCTTCCGAGCGGGTCAAGAATGTCAAGGACATCTTGAAGGAAGGTCAGGAAGTGTATGTAAAGCTTCTTGGTTTCGATGATCGCGGCAAGGTGCGCCTTTCCATGAAGATCGTCGATCAGACGACAGGAGAGGAAATCAGTCAGACCGAACCGGAGGAAGCTGCGGCAGGCTGAAAATAAGTCTTCGTCAGGCATACTTCAGTCGTCGAGGCTGCCGTTAAGTGATGCGCCCGGAAGCCTTCTTAGCTTTCCGGCGCATCAAAAATTATCGCTGTATTTTCATGAGCGGGCTTGACCGATTGAAGAAGTAACAATCAATCACGATCGATTTTTGTTTTATTTTTTTGATGGAAAGTATGGGATGAAGAGTGCTCGACTTTTGATTTCCAAAAAACTGTAGATTCCCGGCTCAATCACCCTTTACTCGCCTTGATCTTTCGCGCGAACATGAGAAATCTGGCTTATGAGAGTAAGGGAGACGTTTATGATTACATGGCTAATGGGAGCATGGCTCCTCTACCACATTGTCGCGGGTCTTCATTTTTACGGCAACGACGCCGCAACTCCCGCAAACCTAGAAGTCGCTTTGCACGAAAGTCTTGCAACACTTGACCTTGGCGGTTTGATCGGCGCGAGCGGCCCGAGTTTCATCATTACTTATGGAGCAATCATAACGTTCGCTATTCTCCTCGCTCTGTATTGTGAGATGGGCCGCATCGTCCGTTATGGTTTGGAGAAAAATTTCAGCCGCAGTCAATATGATCTTTACGGATCGATTTTGCTTTTTGTTGTGACAAGCGTTGAGCTATTCTTCATTCCACTTGCATGGACGTCTATATTCGTGATCTTATTTTTTGCAGCCATTATGGATGTGCTTATACATATTCGTTATTTGCACCATTTTGTTCGCCCAGGTCGAGCTTAGCGTTGCGATCATATGTAAATCGTTTTTGGGATGTTATTCTCAACTGCTGCAATTATAGGTTGCTAAAGTTCAGCTTCATAGCAGCGCCAGAGCCTGATCCGTCCTGATGGTCGCAGAACAGGGCAATGATTTTTTTTTGGCATAATCATTTTGCAATATCAGTTTCCGCTTTTGCTGAATACGCCCTAAAACTGATATAGATGTCTTATTGTCGCGATAGGTCACAATAGTTTTTCTTACAATCTTGGCAAAATGTGACAAAAAAGCTATGATCTTGCTTCAGGCTGGTCTGCATCTAAAACGAAGGTATGCTTTTCCAATGTTTTTCATAAGCCTGCTAGAGGAATGAATATCCAGATCAAAATGAGTAAGGACCATTTTCGTCGTGTAGATACGTGGATTTTCGACTTGGATAACACGCTCTATCCCGCAGAGTGTAACCTTTTCGCCCAAGTCGATCTACGCATGGGCTTATTCATCTCGGATTTTTTAGGTGTCGGCTACGACGATGCGCGGCGTGTTCAAAAGGGTTATTACTACCGCTACGGTACGACACTTGCGGGGCTTATGGCCGAACATGGGATGCGTCCTGAACGCTTCCTTGAATACGTACACGATATCGACCTTGCCCCTGTAAGCGAGGCTCCGGATCTCGGTGCAGCAATCGAGCGATTGCCTGGCCGCAAGTATATTTTCACCAATGGCTCACGGCGTCATGCGGAGCGCGTCGCGGCGAAATTGGGCCTTCTGCATCATTTCGATGATATTTTCGATATCGTCTCTGGCGATTATGTGCCGAAGCCATCGGCTGACGCTTACATCCGTTTCTTGAAGGCCCATGACGTTGTGCCACGTTCGGCTTCGATGTTCGAGGACATACCGCTGAACCTGGAGTCACCCCACGCACTCGGCATGGCGACTGTGCTGGTTCATTCGAGTTATGACGATCATCCCTCCCAGCGGGCAGTTGCGAAATGGCACGCGCCGCCCCCGCATATCCACCACATGACAACCGACCTGACCGGATTTCTTGAGGAAACCCTTACGGCTATCGCGCTGCAGAAAGAACAATAAGACGCGGATAAGCTCTAGATTCCGAATAAAAAAAACTGGCGCTTCTATCGAGACGGTTTTTGTGTCAAGAGAGCTGTCATTCAAAGCGATAACGAGCGGACTAGATGGGTAGCATAGAGCAGCGGGCCGAATTTTTGCAGGATCAAGCAAAAACTGAGACCGCAAATCCCTATCCGATCTCATGTTATATCCGTACCCTCAACGAAGAGCGGCGCATTGGCGAAGTAATCCGTGCTGCGCGCCAAGTTGCCGACGAGGTTATCGTCGTGGACTCCGGATCGAAAGATGGAACCCTGCGTATTGCGACGGCTGAGCACGCGCGGATCATCCACCAGCCTTGGTTGGGAAACGGCTATCAGAAACGGGTTGGCGAAGACGCTGCCCGCCACAATTGGGTTCTTGATCTTGACGCCGATGAGGTTGTTACACCAGAGCTTGCCGAGGAGATAAGAGCACTTTTCGCCCAAGGGCCACAATACAAGATGTACCGGTTAAAACTTATTACTGCCCCTCCATTCGGTGAGCCTTGGTGGAATTTCAAGCACGCTCATCGAATAAAGCTTTATGATAAAAATCATATTCGGATACCGAGGCATTCGGCATGGGATCAGTTTACATTACCCCGTGGCGCATCCGTAGGAAAGTTACACCAGCCACTGTTGCACTACGCATTTCGTGATATTGAGCATGTCATGGCTAAGCTGAATCGTGTCAGCAGCACGCGTGCCAATCATACTCAACTGAAGCCTCTATGGGCAATCTTACCGCGCATATTCTTTGGGCTACCAGTGTACTTCATGAAAGAGTATTTTCTTAATGGCCTTATACTTGGTGGAACATACGGCTTCGCCTACGCACTCGCTATAGCCTATGGTCGATGGCTAAGAGACGTAAAGATGTATGAACGGTATCTCAAGAAGAATGATTAGATGCATTCTCACAAAAACAATCTGATAACCTAAAAAGTTCTTGTAAAAAAATATAAATATATAACTGCACATCAAAACTATTTAATGTTATAATTATAAAATCAAAAGAACTAGTATTTTTATAAATCCGAAGAGAATTACAGTGGTTGAAATCGATCGTTATTAGGACGAATTATTTATCTAACGGGCTCGACTTTGCAGTCTCGGCAAACGTTCGCCGGTGTGCGGTGCCAGGGTCTGGCGCTCCCCAGAAGCGCGTGTCTGTTCAAGCATCTTAGCTATACGGCTTGTCCTCATGAACGCATGACAAAGAGAAAAGTAAAAACCTTTCCAGCCACCAGTAAAATGGCGCCTAAAAACGTAAAACTTGATAAAATTAACAGGGAATTCATAGTAAAGACGAATATTCATATTTATGAAACTATATCCTGTTGACTGCTTAGACCGAAACGAGCTGAAACTATTATTCTTGTCTATGAGATGTTCAAACGATATGTAGGGGTAATGCAAGATATAGTTGCGCAATTGTTTCGCAACACTGTTTGTCAAGACAACCCTATCGTAGACAGGATGATCGCGATAATGCCCAACGGATCGATGATAAAAACGGACAACGTTATAATCTCTCGCAAAAGGTCTGGGGGAAGTATCACCGGGATAGACATTGAGTATATTGATTTTATAGGCGCCAGGCTGTGGCGCGTCGTGCGCGCTGAATAATAAGCGTATTTCATTAGCCAGACCAGGTGTCACGACTTCATCGGCATCCACATTTAGCACCCAATCATTGCGGCATTTGCGTTCCGCGAAACGCTTTTGATCACCATAGCCGGTCCAGTCCCGATGAAAAACCCTGGCTCCCAGCTTGCGAGCGATTTCAACAGTGCGATCCTCGCTTCCAGAATCGACAACAACGATATCTTCAATCCAGGGCTGTAGCGCTGTTATCGCCTTCGAAAGACGCGCTTCTTCATTTTTCGTAATGATGAAGGCGGAAATGGGAAGCGCCACAGTGTCCTCACAATTTTAGCGTGTGTATTTCTGTTAATACACTCGTTTGTGAGGTCGGGCAAGGATCGGCACTCTATCTCCACAATCACGTCAGATGCACTTGCAGTGGCTGCCCTGTCACAATTTCGCAATAAAGGGAGTATTCGGCCGTTGATCTTGCCTCCGCCGAAATCGGAGTAAACATTAGCAGCACAGCACCTGGAGTGCTGCTAACTCATTGTTTTTTAATTCGAATTGCGTAGTCTTGCATCGACGCGCTATACTTCTTTCGTGATGTTTGATCAATCGAAGAGGTGTCGATGACAGATCAGCATTTGGTGCATCAGCTTCGTGGCTACAGCCTTACGACCGCTGAAATTCTCTACCACATGCCGGACCACCCGTCTCTTTTACAGGCTTTCGTGTGGCAGGAATACGACGTTGCGCCGCGCTTTCCCCGGCTCGGGGCGTTCCTGACATATTGGAAGAA
>CAYVJO010000004.1:14304-21110 GCA_964451735.1 uncultured Hyphomicrobiaceae bacterium
CACCTGGAGGGACCGCTATTCAAAGTGACCGTCTCTCATAAAAAGCTGGTCTCCCCCACCGAGTTTCAGTTCGTGGATGGCCAATTTGTATTGCATTGACCGCACATATTCGCTCCACATCGGGCGAAAAATCGATGCTATGGCTTGATCGCGGCTCTTCGGGGCTGTATTGACCACAGACACGTTTGGAACGGGTGAGATTGAACGGCGTCATGATCAGGCAGACAAAGCGGCTCGCACGTCCTTATAAACGCGCGGTCCGGGGGGGGTATCGCTCTCTGCGGCGCTCCATTTTGGCCAAATCGCCACGCTGGGTGACCCGTTCTTTCGATCCCTGGCTCGAATATTTCGATCTGATTTTTGTCGATCATGGCATCTTTCGGATGCTTTACCCGAACCGCCACCGTCTTTCCTCATCCGCTTGGCGTTCGAGCCAGCCCTCTCCAGGCGATATCCGGCGTCTTGCCAGCCGGGGCCTCAAGACCATCATCAATCTGCGCGGTGACCGCGATTGCGGCAGCTATCGCCTCGAACAGATCGCATGCCGGCGCCACGGTGTGGAGTTGGTCAATTTCATCGTCAAATCGCGGCAGGCGCCGGCTGCGGATGTGTTTCACGAGGCGAAGGCGCTATTCGAGGCGATCGAGTATCCGATGCTGTTGCATTGCAAGTCGGGCGCTGACCGGGCGGGCTTGATGAGCGTGCTGTATATGATATTCAAGGAAGGGTTGCCGGTCGAAGAGGCCAAACGGCAGCTCAGCTTGCGGTTCGGTCACATCAGGCAAGCAGATACAGGCGTACTAGACACGATTTTCGACCGCTACCTGCAACACGCCAGCCATGAGCCGATAACATTCCTGGACTGGATTGACCGCTATTATGACGAGAAGGCTATCAATCAGGAATTCCGCGCCAGGTCTTGGGCGAATGTCGTGATCAATAGAGTCGTCGCGCGCGAATAGCGTCTCGATGCGTATCTAGACCGCTAGAAGCGCTGCACGCAGGCCAGTACCCGCTATGGCGTCGATCAAAGCGGCGAATGGGTACAGAAATGCGCTCCAAAAACCCAGGCCGGTCTCGGTCAGGATGATATCGGGGAATATTTTGAAACGATAATAGGCCCATGCCGCCACGACTGGGAGCAGCACGATCAGGCTTTGCGAAACGCCATGGCGCACCATGCGCGGCGCTATCTGGTCTGCGAGCCGGTAAGCAAGGTCCTCCCAGCTCGTCGCGCGTCCCGAAAACTTCAGTGCGTATCGCGCCAGACGGTCCGCTACGGAGGCTTTTCCTTCCGCATTCGCGAACGCTTCCCGCAGGCGGCGCAGTATCAGTTCGTACAAAAGCAGACGCGCAAGGGCATGTGGACGGACGCGAGTCGCGCTCCAGACGGCAAGCAGGGGAAGAATTTGGATCGAGCCGCTGACCAGCGCCCATGTGCCGTATAATCCCGTGGTCAGCAATATGACCGTAACGGACAAGCGCAGCGTTTCGGGGTCGCCGATTATGGCAGCAGCAGCTTCCGTAATTGCGAAAAGGACGGCCACGACGCATGATGGCACGAGAATGCCTTGGACGCGCGTCTGTATCAGCGAGTTCACCTCAGCAATAGCAAGCCGCTCGGCTACCGTTTCCCCGGCAACGATCGCGTCTTGTAAACTGTTACGCATCTTGTCAAGCAACTTGGAAATCATGGGCCAAGGCTCCAAATCCACCTATGTTCTAACATGTAGGAATTCCTCCGCCTAATGCGTACTGATAAGCAGATCGCCGCCGCATTTGCCGACCCGCACGATCTGCGCGCGCTTCTGCTCGGGTCGAGCCAGCGCGAACTCGGCGCGATCCGCAATGCGGCCGACATAGGTCATGAGGCCGACCCTGACGCGATAGCCGCGGCGATCGAACGTCTGATCGAGGTCTCCTTGCCTGGCAATGCCCGCGGGCCGCAGCTTCTGAATCTGGCTCTGTGGGCCGTCAAGCAAGCCGGTTGCACAGGGAGTCCCGAAACGCTTGAGGAGGCCGACATTCAGCTCGTGCGGCATGTTCGCGGCGCAAGCGTTATGGCGCAAGGAGAGACCAGCAGCGCACATTCTCTTATTCAACTTCTCAAAATTGCCGTTGCAATCGCCCATTTAAGACAGAGAAAATTGAGACGGTTGTCCATGTGGCGCCCGTGGCTCGACCGGCTCATCGGCGTCAAACCCGTACGGACCAGTGAGCCCGTGACGCACACTGACGGACCAGCCGATGACGGTATCGAGCGCATGGAGACGGAGCCGGATGGCGAAATTTTGTGGGATACGATCCGCAATGCGGGTGGACACCTGCCCTTATCAGTTTGGGAAGACCGATTGAGCGAAGCGCGCAAGGAATTGGGCCGTTTCAATATCATCGTCGCAGGACGCACAGGGGTCGGCAAGACGACGCTGATCGGGGCGATTTTCGGTGAGGAGATCGGCGATACGCTTATGGGCCGGCCGCGCACGCGAGGGCGGATCTGGTATCCTCTCGAACCTGGCGAAGCCGATATTCTGCGCCTGTGCGATACGGAAGGGCTCGAAATGGAGCGTTACGAGGAGACGCTAGGCGGCCTCAAACGCGAAATCGAAAGCCGCAACGCATCGAGCGACCCCTTCGATCATGTTCACGTCGCCTGGCTGTGTATCGACGAACCGTCCCTGACCGTGCAACCCGGCGAGGAGGCGCTCGCGGCCATGCTGTCGCGCGAGGGCATTCCGGTCATCGCAGTTCTCACCAAGGCAGGGATGGCGCCGGCTTTCAAGGAAACGGTGGAAGCATTGCTACCCGCAGCAAAAGCGGTTATCCGCGTCCGTGCAGCGCCCATAGACATCGAGGGCCAGACCTTTCCGAAAATGGGCCTGGACCTGCTGATGCGCGAGACCGAGGACGCCATACCAAGCGCCGTAGAGGCAGCCTGGCACGTCGCCTCTCGTAATCTGGAGGCAAATTTGCGCCGTTCGGAAACATTGGTGCGCCGTGCGGCCGGGGCAGCGGGAGCCGCAGGAGCGATGCCGATTCCCATCGCCGATGCGGCCGGCGTCTTCGGGGTTCAAGTTGGCATGATCGTCGGCGTCAGTCTGAATATGGGCGTTAAACTGAAGCGATCCGACCTTCAGGCGATGGCGGTAACGCTGCTTGGCGCGCTTGGGCTCACGGCCGGAGGGCGGTTCATCGCCGGTCAGGTCGCAAAACTGATACCCGGCCTTGGAACAATAGCGGGCTCCGCGATTACAGGCACCGCCGCGGCCACGCTGACTTACGGTCTCGGTCGCGCCTATATCGCGTATCTGCGCGGCTTCTTTGAGAAAAACAAACGCATGCCCGACGCGGACGAACTAACGGTCGGGTTCAGAAGTTACTGGAGTCAGTGGAAGAACAAACACGAGTCTTTGCCGGAGACGCGCTAGACTTGATTCCATCGCGGCTTTCAATACAGTCAATAATCCTAAGGCGCAAATAAGAAGAGCTTTCAATGCCCAAAGCCATGAAAATCGGATATGACGCCCTTATTGATGCTGCCAGACGCACGATCCGGGAATTGGAACCCGATCAGGTGATGGCAGAGCTTGCCGGCGGCGGCGCGATCCTTATAGATGTGAGGGACATTCGTGAACTGGAGCGGGATGGGTGCATCCCCGGATCGGTGCATTGCCCGCGCGGAATGCTGGAGTTCTGGATTGATCCGGCCAGCCCATACTTCAAGCCTGTTTTTGGCGAGCCCAAGCACTTCATTTTTCATTGCGCGCTCGATTGGCGTTCCGCTCTCGCTGCGCAAACGGCCCAAACGATGGGGCTGGAGAACGTGTCTCACATGAAGGGGGGCTTCAAAGCGTGGAAAGAGGCGGGTGGCACGGTTAAACCCCTTGAGAAGAAAACGTCGTCCTGATCTTCCGCAGATAACAGCCACACCAAGCGCACATGGCATCACGTTAAGGCCGATGCGAACGACTTGGCCGATGACCAAATCCGGGACGGGCGCATGACCAGGATCGTTAGCAGCATATCGCCTCTCAGTAGCGAATTCGCCGCAAACCACGAGGCTTTCGAAGCGCTGAACGCCGAACTCGCGCGGCACAGGGCCGCCGCTTCGCTGGGCGGTCCAGCGGCCGCGATTGAACGCCATCTGTCTCGGGGAAAATTGCTGCCGCGCGAGCGGGTCCGCAGGCTTGTCGATCCAGGCTCGCCTTTTCTGGAACTGTCGCCGCTTGCGGCGCATGACCTTTACGGCGGTGACGTTCCAGGCGCTGGAATCATCACCGGCGTGGGGCGTGTTTCCGGAAGAGAGTGCGTAATCGTCTGTAACGATGCCACCATCAAGGGCGGCACATATTATCCTATGACGGTCAAGAAGCACCTTCGCGCACAGGAGATTGCCGAGGCCAATCATCTGCCCTGCCTCTATCTGGTCGATAGCGGCGGCGCAAATCTTCCCTTTCATACCGAGGTTTTTCCCGACCGCGATCATTTCGGCCGTATATTCTACAATCAGGCGCGTTTGTCCGCGTCTGGTATACCGCAAATCGCGCTGGTCATGGGCTCCTGCACGGCTGGCGGCGCCTACGTGCCAGCCATGTCGGACGAGACGGTGATCGTGCGCAATCAGGGCACGGTCTTTCTGGGCGGCCCGCCGCTCGTCAAAGCCGCAACGGGCGAAACCGTGACGGCTGAGGAACTCGGCGGCGCCGATGTCCACGCGCGCCAGTCCGGCGTTGCGGACCATCTGGCCGAGAATGACGAGCACGCGATCGCTATAGCCCGGCGAATCGTCACACATCTCAATACGCGCAAATCGCCGCATTCCTTGCTTCAGGAGGCCCGTCCTCCCGCCCACGATCCGGGCGAGTTGACCGGCATCGTCCCGGCTCGCCGTTCAATATGACGTGCGCGAAATCATCGCGCGGCTCATCGACGGCTCAGAATTCGATGAGTTCAAAGCCAGTTACGGAAAGACGATTGTAACCGGCTTTGCTCATCTGGAAGGAATTCCCGTCGGGATCGTGGCAAATAACGGTATCTTATATTCGGAGTCGGCGCTCAAAGCGGCGCATTTCATCGAACTGTGCTGCAAGAGATGCATTCCGCTGCTCTTCCTGCAGAACATCGCCGGCTTTATCGTTGGCAGGGCCTATGAGGCAGGCGGAATCGCCAAGGACGGCGCAAAAATGGTGATGGCGGTGGCCTGCGCGAACGTCCCGAAGATTACGCTGATCATTGGCGGCTCTTATGGCGCGGGAAACTACGCCATGTGCGGGCGCGCCTATTCCCCGCGTTTTCTTTTTTCCTGGCCGAATGCGCGTATTTCGGTCATGGGCGGGGAACAGGCGGCAAGCGTTCTGGCTACGGTGCGCCGCGAACGCCTTGAAGCCGACGGCCAGGATTGGCCGCAACAGGAGGAAGATGCGTTCAAAGCGCCGATCCGTGCCCAGTATGATCGCGAGGGAAGCCCCTATTTCGCAACCGCCCGGCTCTGGGATGACGGGATTATCACACCGCTTGAGTCCCGCCGCGTTCTTTCGCTCGCACTTTCAGCCTCTCTCAACGCGCCGATCCCCGAGACACGCTTTGGCGTGTTTCGTATGTAACACCCCGTTAAACGAACCGAGATATAGCTGCCCCACAATTTGGACTGAACGTATTTCGAGACGCTCCAATGCCATATGCTTACGACCTAGCCCTTGTCGCCCTGTCTCTCGGCATAGCCATACTGGGATCGTTTACCGGGCTTGTCATGACGGCGGGAATTCAACGGGTTTCCGGCCTTGAGGGGGCGATACGAATTGTTCTGGGTGCGACCGCATTCACAAGCGGGATCTGGTCGATGCATTTCGTCGCGATACTCGCCGCGATACCGCCGGTCGAGCCGCGCCTGGACGCCATCGGGATATTGCTATCGACTGGCGCCGCAGCAACCGTGGCTACGGCCGCGTTCGCCATAGTGGGCCGAAAAGCCTTTGGGCCGTTTTCACTCCCGCTTGGCGCCGCTATTCTAGGGATTGCGATGTGGGCTTTGCTTTATTTCAGCGCGGGGTCGCCCCTGCCTAGCCCTGCCGTGCGGTCGTCCTGGACACTCTGTGCGATTTCGCTCCTCATCGCAATGCAAGCCTCTGGACTAACCCTCTGGTTCGCTTTTCATGAACGCGGAGTTTTCGACAGTTTCCTTGGAGCCATCGCCTTAGGGCTTGTAATGGCGTCGATGTATTATGCCAGCATGGAAACTACAGACTTTTCATCTGCCAATCATCAGGGCCGTGGGATGGCATCGAGCTATTCTCTGGCGATGGCGACCGCGATTGCGACTTACGGCCTTTGCGCTTTATGTATATTCATATTCACCGCAATGGCTTCACGCCGCCGAGGAAAGCGATATCATCGGCACCGTTACGCCGGCGGGAGTCCTTTTCCGTTCCGATAGCCTCGGATCTTGGCTCCATATGAGGGGCATTTCACAAGGAAACGCTCCTGATCGATACCGGCTTTTCACGCCCGATTTTCCCGAAAGCCGCTGTGCACTTTTCGGTCCGATGTGCGAATCGCTCACATCCGGGCGTTTGCAACGCTTCTGGAAAACAACGGTTGAGCCATTCGTTTTATCGTTCCTGCCAGAAACGCTTTACGGCGTCATTGTGGCTGCTAAATTAAGGTGTTGACGGCTCATCAGAACGTATTCCCGGTTTTTGTGGAAAGGATGGATGTGACAGAGCGGATGCCGCAGAGCAGCCAGACGCTGCAATCAAGCGATAGAAGCGTCCCAAATGCATCCCCCCGGGGCACGTCATCCATTCGAG
>CAYVJO010000005.1:0-16745 GCA_964451735.1 uncultured Hyphomicrobiaceae bacterium
GATGTCGACACGTACTGCGGATGCGACACCCAGTGACGACAGCGCGGGGGCCAATATAGCAGTTTCGCCCGATTGCGCAGCGATAGCCAATGACTGCGCCAGCAGCGATCCGGGTTCCGGACCCGATTTGGACCTCCGGACCGATCACCGCGCCATGCTCGACGATAACGCCTTCTTCGAGATCGGCGGTCGAATCGACATGAGCGCCGCCAAAGGCGTTTGGAGCCGGGTCAGACACTTTTGGAGTCCCTGCGTCGGGGTAGAACTCCGCAAGCGTCCTGGCGTAGGCACGATAGGGTTCAGGAGTAACCAGAGCCGCGACGCCTTTAGGAACGCGCTCGACATATTTGGCCTGGACAAAACAGGCCGCCGCGCGAGTGACCGCGAGTTGAGGCAGGTATTTTGGATTATCGAGAAATGAGAGCTCGGATGAGCCGGCGGTATCAAGCGGGCGGATATCGGCGATGTCAAGCTTCGATCCGTTCGCATCAGCAAGAGAGGCGCCGCTTATTTCGGCGATATGCGCAAGTGTAAAGGGGCCTGCGCGATGGAAGAAGCCAGGATGATCCATCGGTTTGCTTTGCTGCTTGTTAAACAAGGAAGGCCCCGCAAAACCGGGGCCTTCCCGAAAAAGCTATTTGACAGCAGGAGTTAGAACTTCGTCGAAGCACCAAAACGGAACAATTCCTCTTCGTCAAAGTCTTCCTTGGTCAAAGCCCAGGCAAAGTCTGCACGAAGCGGTCCGAGAGGAGAGTTCCAGAGAAGGCTCGCGCCGACCGAAGTTCTGATTTCCTCACTATCGTCAACATTAATGCCTTTTACATCGGTGTCATACAAGGAACCGGCATCGGCAAAAACAGCGCCACTGAAACCAAGTTCGTCAGGAAGGAATGGGATAGGGAAACGAACTTCGACAGTGCCGGCGTAGAAAATCTTACCGCCGAGAGCGTCGCCCGCGCCATCCTGTCCGTCCGCTACTCGTGGCCCAATACCCGATGTATCGAAACCGCGTATGGTCTCGCCACCTTTAAAGAAAGCGTCAATCGCAAGCACGTCCTGTCCGCCCCAACCCGTGATATAGCCACCAATCAAGCGGCCTACCAAGGTTATACCCTCAAAGATTGGATAATATCCGCGCGCCTCGGCAACCGTCTGCAGATAGTTTACATCGCCGCCAACGCCAGCAAATTCTGGGGACAACGAGAAGTACAAACCACGAGATGGATTTAGGCGGTTGTTACGAGTGTCGTAAGTTAGCGAGAAACCTACGGACGAGATGATGCGCTCGCCGATCTCTCCAATTTCTTGGATCGGAGCGGACGCATTATCATCGACGTTAAACACTTCATCCTGCAAAAGACTATAGTTCGGCTGGAGCCAGACGTTTTCTGTTAAGGCGAAACCAATGCGTAAGGAACCGCCAGTCTTGCGCTGCTCATAGCCTGACTTATCGCTAAAGTCGTTCTCTTTGTGAAAGATATCGAAGCCGGCTGATATGTTCTGATCAAGGAAGCGAGGCTCCGTGAAACTGATATCACCTTGCAAATTTTCTGCGCTGCCCGAGAGTTTGACCCTCAAAAATTGACCTTTGCCCAAAAGGTTTCTCTCGGTGTAGGCAATTTCACCGATGACGCCTACGCTGGAAGAAAAACCGCCTGCAAGTGAAAGTTCACCTGTAGGCTGTTCCTCGACAATAAAGCTGAGAACAACACGGTCAGGTGCCGAACCGGGCTCACGGTTAACCTTCACACTTTTGAAGAAGCTAAGTCTTTGCAAGCGCAGGCGCGCCTGATCTACTAGGAGCCGATTGTAAGCATCGCCCTCGGCAAGCCGTATCTCACGACGAATGACATAATCTCTCGTCCGAGCATTACCAATAACATTGATCCTCTCAATGTATACGCGCGGACCTTGCTCAACGATGTAAGTTACAGTGATCAACCGGCCAATGGGGTCACGCTCGACGCGCGGACGAATTTGACCGAAAGCGTAGCCTTGTTCCGCAACGGCAATGGTCAGTTTTTCTGTAGTGTCATCGATTTGTGTCGCATCGTAAATCCCACCCTGCTGCGTCAGTACACCTTTGCGCAGAGAATCAGGGTCAATCGAGGGCAAGGTTGATTCGACATTGATCGGGCCAAAATTGTAAAGCTCACCTTCCTCGACCGTAAAGGTTATGTAAAAACCTTTCCCTTCTGGATCAAGGTCGGCAACAGCTGAAACTATCCTGGCGTCAGCGTAACCATTTTTGAGATAATAGCGGCGCAGAAGCTCGCGATCGAGATTGAGACGATCTGGATCGTACACATCCGTAGACTTCAGGAAGCTTAGAAAATTCGACTCAGATGTCGAAATGATTCCCCGAAGCTGACTGTCGGAGAATGCCCGATTGCCAATGAAATTTATGCTGAGAACTTTCGTCTCAGGACCTTCCTGTATGACGAAGGCTAGGTTTACACGCCCATTGTCCAGATTTATCACTTGAGCGTCAACTTGAACCGCGTAATAGCCGGATCGGCGATAGACATCCAGAATTCGCTGCACATCAGATTGAACTTTCGCGCGTGTAAAGACTGAGCGCGGCTTCAACTGCACTTCCGATGAAAGCGTATCGTCCTTGATGTCCTTATTACCCTCGAAAACGACCTGATTGATGATCGGATTTTCGTTCACAATCGTGACTGTGACCACGCCGCCGTTCTGGTTGATGTTCACATTCTCGAACAAGCCAGTAGCGATAAGCGCTTTGACGCTTTCATTAGCCTGGAATGGATCGTAGCGATCGCCTTCATTGAAGGTCAAATAGCTTTTAACTGTTTCCGGTGCGATGCGTGTGCTTCCGACAATGCGGATCTCTCGTATAACCGAGCCTGACTGAGCGTAAGCATGGCCGGGTTGCATCAAAGGCACCGCCCCTGACCACATGCAAGCGGCCACCAGCGCACATGCGATGAATTTTAGGCTTTTCATTGCCGTTCGCAGCATAGGTTGTTCTTGCCCCCGTTACGCCGGTTCCCCACGTCGCCGACACCATCAAGTAAACGCCATACCAGTAAGTCTAGAAAGAGGCCATGGTCGGCATTTGTGAATATCGCGGCGGTATGTGGCCCCCCGGCCACGTCCGTTAGAACTGGTTGTTTATCTGCTCCGGACGTCTTCCGGCTATCGAATCAAGCCTCATCCGTCCGCCCTTAACCCATTTGACGCAACAAATGAATCACATCATTGCGCGTTGCGAAAATCATTAACATGATCACTAAGGCGAAGCCAATTCTAAAACCGATTTCCATGGTTCTTTCACTTAATGGACGGCCACGTATGGCTTCTATGCCATAGAACAGAAGATGTCCGCCATCCAGCATGGGGATCGGAAATAGATTGAGCAGGCCTATATTGATCGAAATGATTGCAATCCACCGGAACAGCTCGGCAAATCCGATCGAGGCCACCTCGCGCGAAAGTTGTGCTATGCCGACCACACCGCGAACCTGATCGCCGGACGCCTGCCCGATCACCAGCTTCTGAATGAATATCAACGGTTGCTTCAACCAGAAATAGGTCTCTGACAAACTCTGCGAAAAGGCTTCGATCGGCCCGAGCTTCTTGATCACCAGGCTGTCGTTGCGGCTTGAAATGCCAAGCAAACCTATTTGCACCACATTCCCAAAACGGTCCGTGATTTCTTTCAATTTTGGCTTGGCGTTCAAGGTTATGAGCTGGCCGTCGCGGTCGATGGTGATCAACATCTCGGTTTCGGCATTCAGCATGACGACACGTTGCACTTCGTCGAAACTCTCGATACGCGTACCATCGATCGTCCTGATTAGGTCATCCGTTCGAAAACCGGCTTCAGCGGCAGCGCTTTCAGGCTCGATGGAGGCGATGCGAGGCTCAAGGATGGGCTTGCCCGCGGTCATGAACCAAACAGTCAAAATGACAATGGCGAGAATGAAATTCGCTAAGGGTCCAGCAGCAACGACTGCGGCGCGCTGACCGAGCGGTTTGGCGTGGAAATTTCCTGCGCGCTCAGCCTCAGAAAGCTTGTCGATATCAGTTTGGCTCGGCACGCTGGCGGCGTTTTCATCGCCCTTGAATTTTACATAGCCCCCCAGCGGAATCCACGCGACGCGCCACCGCGTGCCTTTGCGATCGTAAAAACCCCCGATTTCAGGACCGAACCCTATGGAAAACGTCTCCACCGTCACGCCGAAATAACGCGCGACCAGGAAGTGGCCCATCTCATGGACGAAGACAACAACGCCGAGAACGAACAGAAACGGCAGAACCCAGGAAAGGTAATACCAAGCCGTGGTCCATAGGCCTGTATCGGCAAGATCGATCATGTGAATCAACTCCGGTTCGTCCAGCTAGTGCAATAACGCAATCACTACGTTGATACGCTAGCCCTAGCTCGTTGTTTTACATCGATTTTATCAAACTCTAGCTGTGGCGCGCGTTTGGATCGATGCTATAGATGTCAAGGCGTCGAAGGCAGGCAGTCGTCTTGTCCTGGATCGCTCCGAAACCTCCATACAAGACCCGACACTCATTTTCACCCTATTTGGGAGCCGCGGCGGATAAGCACAAATTTTTTAAGCACGAATTGCGTATTCGGTACACAACCGCTCCGCTAGCCGCCGGGCCGCCCGGTCGATTTCGATCACATCATCAAGGCTCGCAGCGCGCGCGATCCCGATTTCCGAAACCGCCGCGTCGATGACCGCCTCCACCATCCTCGGTATCGCCATGAACCCGATTTGGCCAGAGAGAAACCGTTCGACCGCGATCTCATTGGCCGCGTTAAGTACGGTTGGTGCAGTTCCGCCCGAATTCATCGCATCCCGCGACACTTTCAGCGCCGGGAAGCGGATCTCATCAGCCGGCTCAAACGTCAGCTGGCTGAGACGGGCCAGATCGAGCCTAGCGACGGGCGCGGGCATGCGCTCCGGCCAGGCCATACTGTAAGCGATGGGCGTCCGCATATCGGGCGCACTCATCTGAGCGAGCACAGAGCCATCGCAATATTGAACGAGACAATGAATGACCGATTGCGGATGCACGAGCACTCGAAGCTGATCGGCGCTAACGGGAAAGAGATGGTAAGCCTCGATCAGCTCCAGCCCCTTATTCATCATAGTTGCGGAATCGATGGTGATCTTGCGTCCCATTGACCAGTTGGGATGCTGGAGCGCTTCCTCCGGCCTTGCTGCTTCGAGACGATCCATGCTCCAGGTTCGGAACGGGCCGCCGGAAGCCGTGAGCGTGATTGTCTCAATGCAATGCGCAGGGGAGCTGTCGATCGACTGGAACGCGGCTGAGTGTTCGGAGTCAACGGGCAGAAGCGTTGCGCCCGATTGTTTCACGGCTTGAAGAAACACCTCGCCCGCAGAAACGAGGCACTCCTTGTTGGCAAGAGCGACACAGGTTCCTTGCGCGGCTGCCGCAAAAGTCGGCTTGAGCCCAGCCGCTCCAACAATCGCGGCCATGATCCAATCCGAATCGAGCCGCGCCGCCTCGCACACGGCTTCCTCACCCGCTGACGCCTCGATGCCAGTGCCCGACAGGCACTCCCTAAGCAACTCATAGTGACCGGGATCGGCAATCGCGGCATGACGAGCGCGATGGCGGATTGCCAACTCGGCGAGCTTGCGCGCATTCGAGCCCGCCGTAAGAGCGACGACTTCGAACTGGTCGGGAGAGCGGCCGATCAAATCGAGCGTGCTTTCCCCGATTGAACCGGTGGCGCCGAGAATTGTAACTTTGCGCAGTTTCATACCTCATCCCTAATCCGCTCTACCGGGCCGCCCATCCGGTTTCAGCGCATACCCGATTGCCGCGATCATTGCCGTTAATCGACGTCAATGCCAGATCAATAATGCGCGGCCAGGATGAGCGGGATCGAAAGAGAGCGCGATGACCCCTGCCGTTACCGCTGCGAAAATCAAGCCGTCGATCCGGTCGAGAACGCCGCCATGTCCGGGGATGAGGCTGCTTGTGTCCTTTCTCCCGAAAATGCGTTTAACGGCAGACTCGCCAAGATCGCCCAGTTGGGCGATCAAGGCCAGTGCTATTGCAAGCCCTCCAAGCCAAAGGCTGGAGAGGCCAGCGATGAGGCCGAATATCGCTCCAGCCAAAGCCGAGGAAAGCGTCCCGCCGATCAGACCCGCCCAAGTCTTCTTGGGTGAAATGAGAGGCGCCAGCTTCGGCCCGCCGATCCAACGGCCGAACAGGAATGCGGCGCTGTCCGTCGTCCAGACGATTGCGAACAAATAAAGGATGGCGATCACGCCATATTCGGCGTCGCCACGCACCCAAATCAATGAGACCGCAGGCAGTCCGGCATAATACACCCCCGTCGCGGACCACCAGGCTTGGGGCCGGGCGTCGCGCAACAGCCGCAAGAGGAAGACCAGAGCAGCGCCGAGGATGACGGTCAGAATAGCGCAGGCCGGGCATCCCAGCACGGTTACAAGACAAGCCGCGAACGTTGTGGCGACCTGCGCGGCGAAAGCGGCGTCCAGCCCCTCTCCCCGAACGAGCCGTCCCCATTCCCAGGCCATCGCCACAGTATACATGGCGATCAACAGCGCGAAACTTGCGACACTGGTGAAAGTCATGAACAAAGCTACGGAAGCCAGTATGAGAGCTGAGTAAACCCGGGTCATCACATCGGGAGGGGCTCGTGTCGGGGCCGCGTCTCCGCCCCCTGGCGGGCCTGGGCGTTCCATCAGGCGCTGCATCTCGCGCTGAGACCTCCGAAGCGGCGCTCACGGCTCTTGAAGCGGGTCACGGCTTCGACCAGCATATCTTTGGAGAATTCCGGCCAATAAGTGTCAAAGAATACAAATTCTGTGTAAGCACACTGCCAAAGCAGAAAATTGCTGACGCGCTGATCGCCACCGGTTCGAATGAGCAGGTCGGGGTCCGGTATGCCGCTCGTGTCGAGATGGGTTGTGAATAACTCCGTCGTTATATCGTCGATCTTTATTTCGCCCCTATCAACTTTTCCAGCAATTCTGCGGGCCGCTCGCACGATCTCATCACGAGCCCCGTAATTGAAAGCTGTAGTCAATACGAGCCCGGTATTGTTCCTGGTCAACTCGATCGCGTCCAGAATGAGCTTGGCCACTTCGCCATCAACGCCTTCATCGGTCCCAATCGACCTGATGCGCACATTCTGGCGGTGCAGATCAGCCAAGTCGCGCTTGATGAAGAATTTCAAAAGCCCCATTAGGTCGTTGATCTCATGATGGGGGCGCCGCCAGTTTTCGGAGGAAAATGTATACAGGGTCAGATAGGAAATGCCGAGTTCCGCGGCGCCCTGCACACAGGATCGAACGGCTTCCACACCGCGCCGATGGCCTTCCACCCGCGGCAGTCCACGCTGTTTCGCCCAACGGCCGTTCCCATCCATGATGACCGCAACATGGGCCGGTGACTCAGCGGCGTTTTCAAAAGGCTTTTGGTTTTCTGCCCGCGTCATCACGATTTATGTCCATCGCAAATATTGGGAGCCGTCCCGGCTCAAGAAGCTTGAGGATCAGACCTGCATGATTTCTGCTTCTTTGGAGGCCAAGGCGTTGTCGATCTCCTTGATAACCTTGTCGGTCAGGTCTTGCACCTTTGTTGAAAGAACGCGCTGTTCATCCTCACCGATTTCGTGATCTTTTTCCAAACGCTTGAGAACGTCCATTCCGTCTCGGCGAACATTCCTGACGGACACGCGGGCTTGTTCGGCATATTTTGCCGCAATCTTGGATAATTCCTGACGCCGCTCCTGGTTGAGCTCAGGGATCGGCAAGCGCAGGGTTGTACCGTCAACGACGGGGTTAAGACCAAGATCGGACTCGCGAATCGCTTTTTCGGCCGCGGAGACTAAGCTTTTATCCCAAACCGACACCGAGATCATTCGCGCCTCAGGCACCGAAACCGTCGCCACCTGATTGAGAGGCATTTTCGCACCATAGGCGTTGACCATGATCGGGTCGAGAAGGCTCGCGCTGGCCCGCCCGGTCCGTAGGCCGCCAAATTCCTGCCTCAAAACTGAAGCCGCCCCATGCATCCGTTTCTCAAGCTCGTTAAGGTCGAATTTTCCATCGCTCATGGCGGTTGTTCCTTGTTCATCAGATACAACATGACAGCGCTGTCTTGTGGTATAACCTTGTTTGAAAGAGCGCAAGATCATCCGGTGCTATACGGAATCGGCCGCGTCTCGCGCCTATCGAGCTATGCGGCCTATTCCGAGGCGACCAATGTTGCCGTTTGCTCGCCTCGGAGCGCCCGCGCGACGCTTCCTTCCGCTTCCGCCGAAAAAACCAGGATCGGTATATTCGCGTCACGGGCCAAGGCGAAAGCAGCCGCGTCCATAACTTTCAGGTTCCGCGCCAGGGCCTCGTCGTAGGTAAGCCGATCGAAACGCTCTGCTTTCGGATTGCGTTTTGGATCATCAGAATAAACGCCGTCCACTTGCGTTGCTTTGAGGATAACGTCGCATCCCATCTCCGCCGCGCGCAGGGCCGCCGTTGTGTCGGTTGTGAAGAAGGGATTTCCAGTTCCACCGGCAAATATGACGATCCGTCCTAATTTGAGATCGTCGAGAGCGCGATCACGGTCGAAAGCCCTAGCGACCGAGTTGACAGGCAGCGCCGAATGGATCGTGGCTTCTCCGCCGGCGCTCTTAAGGGAATTGCTCAGCGCAATCGCGTTCATGACGGTCGCCAGCATCCCAATATAATCGGCATCGACGCGATCCATTCCGGAGGCAGCGCCTGCCATGCCCCGGAAAATATTTCCGCCCCCCACCACGACACATAATTCTACTCCCGTGCGGATCGCCTCAACCATCTCGTGAGCAATGCGCAACGTTGTGTCCAGATTGACGCCATAGGCGCCAGGACCAAGCAGCGCTTCTCCGGATAGTTTGAGGAGCGCTCTACGATAGGAGAAGGAGCTGATAGGGCTTGCTGCCATGATGCCGATCCGACCTGGCTAAGCAGCGCAGCCGCCCATAGGCAAGGCCGCCACGCTGCGCGATGCTCATCAGCCAGCGGCGGCCGCGGCGACTTCGGCGGCAAAATCACTTTCGGCCTTCTCGATGCCCTCTCCAAGCGCGAAACGAACAAAGCCTGTCAGCTTGATTGGCGAGCCCGCATCTTTTTCAGCAGCAGCGAGCGCTTGCTCCACAGTTTTGTCGGGATCGATTACAAATTCCTGCTTGAGAAGAACGGATTCCTTGAAGAATTTTTGCAAACGTCCGGTGACCATCTTTTCAATCACATTATCTGGTTTGCCGCTTTCTTTGGCCTGTTCGGTGAAAATTGCCTTTTCGCGCTCCACAATCTCAGGACTTATTTCCTCAGCGGTGAGCGCAAGCGGGTTAGTGGCTGCGACATGCATCGCAATCTGCCGGCCAATTTCTGAGAGCTTCGCCTTGTCGCCTTCGGATTCAAGCGCCACAAGCACGCCAATCTTGCCTAGATCCGGCGCAACAGTGTTGTGCATGTAGTTCACGACCACGCCTTTGGAGACTTGCAGATAAGCGCTGCGCCGCAAGCTCATATTCTCCCCAATCGTACCAACCATTTCGGTGATATGATCTGTAACGGATTTCCCATTTGGCATTTTGGTTGCGGCAAGAACTTTTGTGTCGCCTTTGGCTTTTAGGGCGAGGCCAGCAACGTCTTTCACCAAGGTCTGGAATTGCTCATTCCTGGCGACGAAATCCGTTTCGGAATTCACCTCTGCCACAGCGCCCGCCAACTTATCAACCGCTATCCCTATAAGGCCCTCCGCAGCAATTCGATCGGCTTTCTTGGCCGCCTTGGACAAACCTTTGGCGCGCAGCCAGTCTATCGCAGCCTCCATATCTCCACCGGTTTCGGTCAGCGCTGCCTTGCAGTCCATCATACCCGCGCCAGTCTTCTCGCGCAGTTCCTTTACAATCTGTGCTGTAATCGCAGCCATATTAGCATCCGCCTTTTTCGAGCGTTTCTATAGGGTTATCGGTGTGATAATTCCAGAAAACGCAGTTGACAACTCAATCAGTCGCCATTTCGAGCCAACCGTTCTATGGCAGAGCCGAGACGATTACACTGTTTCCGCGCTTGCCACAGCCAGTTCATCTTTAAGCTTTTTGGCTTCATCGATCCAGCCGCTCTTCGTGATTTTACCCTTAGCGCCTAGAACTTCGTCAAGCTCTTCGAGGTTATCCGTTGTCAACTCGGCGATTTGCCAATAGTGGAAAATACCTTGCTCATTAAGCTTTTTTGACCAGCTTTTGCCGACGCCTGTCAATTTTGTTAGGTCGTCAGGCTCGCCCTCTGGAGCGAGCAGAGCAGTGAAGCCGGAAAGCTGAGTCGGCTCAATTGCGGGGTCGTCCGTCTTTCCATTCGTTTGGGCCGGTTTCGCATAAGACTTATCGACGATCAGCTCGGCAGAGGCGCCTATATCAATCCCGCCCTTGACCGCTGCCCGTTCAATCCCGTCAAGCGCAGCGCGCGCGACGAGATCACAATAAAGCGTTATCGCACGCCCGGCGTCGTCATTGCCGGGAACAATATGGTCGATGCCATCGGGATCGGAATTACTGTCCACAATTGCCACCACGGGAATGCCAAGCTTACGGGCTTCGGCAACCGCAATCGATTCCTTATTCGTGTCAATTATGAATATCAGGTCAGGCAAGCCACCCATGTCGCGGATACCGCCTAGCGCGAGTTCAAGCTTGTCGCGCTCGCGCGTGAGATTGAGCAATTCTTTTTTGGTCAAACCATGTGCGCCGCCAGTCAGCAACTCATCCAGTTGCCGTAACCGGCGAATGGAATTCGTGATTGTTTTCCAGTTCGTCAGCATGCCGCCGAGCCAGCGGTGATTGATGAAATACTGCGCCGACCGTCTCGCTGCGTCAGCGACAGCTTCGGAGGCTTGACGCTTCGTTCCCACGAACAAAACCCGACCGCCTCGCGCTACGATATCACTTACAGTGACAAGAGCCTGATGAAGCAGAGGTACAGTTTGTGCAAGGTCAATGATGTGAATCTTGTTGCGATCGCCATAAATATAACGATGCATTTTTGGATTCCAGCGATGGGTCTGGTGACCAAAATGGACGCCTGCTTCTAAAAGCTGACGCATAGTGAATTGGGGCAGAGCCATCGGCCTGCTCTCCTCTTTTCCGGTTGATCCTCCGCGGGCAATTGCAACCTGAAACAAACTCAGGTCACCGGATCGTGCGGATTAAAACCATGTCAAAAGGTCATCCGCCCGTGAAGTCCGCGTGCGTAATCTACGTGTTATATGAGGTGTTCGTAATTCTGGCAAGCGCGCTTTGTTAGTGATGCAGGAAAAACACAGTCTAATATCACCAAATCAGTATTATAAGAACACATTGGGTTTTACAGCGCAGATAGACATGGGCAAGCTATGAAAATCAACTACAGAATGAATTTTATATTGCTCAGACAAAGGATGAGAGCCTCGATAAAGCGTCTGAAATACAATTCAAAGAATAATAGAATCTACAAGATTCCAGAACTACCGGAAGCGAACTCTATTGGCATAGCTGTGGCGGCAATTGTTAAAAATGAAGCTCTTTATTTGCCAGAGTGGCTGGAATTTCATTTTATGATTGGCGTTAGGCATATTTATATTTATGATAATGGAAGCACTGATAACACAAAAAATATATTGGAGCCATATTTACAAGCGAGATTAGTAACACTCATCCCATGGCGAAATTTCAGCATGAGTCTTAATCCGCAAAGACTTGCTTACGCTCATGCGCTAGGCAACTATGGTGAAATCTATCGTTGGATTGCTTTCATTGATGTCGATGAATTTCTTTTTCCTGTGGACGACTGTTCATTAGCAACAGCATTGAATAATTATAATTCACAGCCTGTTATATGCTTGCCTTGGATAAATTTTGGACCATCTGGTCACAAGAAAAAGCCAGCTGGCCTGGTCATCGAAAGCTATACAGAAAGAACTGTTTTTCCTCCACTACCAGAGCAACACTCCCTTTTGAGGTATAAATCTATCCTAAACCCGAGAGCTGTTGAAATGGCATCAAGCCATATCTTTCATCTGAAAAATAATGGTCCAAAGATGATTAATGATCGTTGTGTATCATTTCCATATCATCAAGCGAGAAATACAGAATATGCAACTGCTGATAAGCTGAGATTACACCATTACTTTACCAGATCAGAGGAGGAGATACAGATAAAGCTTGCAAAAGGGCGGGTTTCAAAATCTGGCCGAATAAACATTAACACCTTAGATCGCAAGCTGCGCCAGTTCGAAATAGCTAAAGAACAGGACAGCTTAATTATGCGTTACGTCCCTGAACTGAAAAAAAGGTTGCAGACCAGATATTCAAATGCGCATGTCATTCCGCAGTTAAGTCCCCATTGAAGGCTTCGTAGTTAAATTTTTATTGCTATTGCTTGCCCTGAGGGTTGTTCAAATAACCTGTAATTCGATTGCTTGCCAAAGTACTCGTCAATAGCTCGCCTTGCTCCTGGATATCGCGTCGTTCCATAGTCATCCAATAAAACGACACCTCCTCGGTTGAGGCGCGGCCAAAAAAACTCCATTGAGTCTCGCGTTGGCTCATAGAGGTCTACATCAATATGTACATAGCAAAAATTTAAATCAGATAAATTTGAAAACTGAGCGGGGATCCAACCCTTATGATATTTTATGAAATCATATTCAGATAGATTGGCGCTAACTTGCTCTTGATCACACGCAAATTTTGAACTGCCTCCCTGCTGAGGATTTTTTTTAGGAAATAAAGGCGCGTCTAACTCGGAAGCTTCGGACAAGCCTTCGAAAGAGTCGCAAATATGAAATGTGAGTTTGCGGCCAAGTCTTTGGAACTCTCCAGCGGCTAGCCAAGCGGATAACCCGCGAAAACATCCGGCTTCACATGCGTCCCCTTCGACGTTGGCAACATTCCGAACGGCTTGCAGAATTGTATAAAACCGCATTCGCCGCATCGGATTGTCCGTCATTTGGGTCTTCTTGAGCCCAATATTATATAGGCGGTGATAGTCGTTCTCGGTCTCGTATATCACGCCCGGCTTTCGCCCCCGAATGGGCCATAAACGATTGTTCTTACCGAAAAAATCGTCTTGCCTACGGATCAAAGGATCCAAAATCCTGAGCGCCTTCATAAGATTGCCCTACGCCTTGTGTAATAATCTCAAAAAACCTGGATGTTCGCGTATATCAACTTCACTGTAATATTGACAGCGTTATCAGCTGCGTGTAGGTGCATCCGCTAAATACTGATTGAGTTTGTGGCAGGGGGCCATCAGTCAATGGAACAGCTTTTTGCTGATCATCGCCGCTGGGTTGATCAGCACATCGGTAATCCAGAAAAACCCTGGTTTATTCTGTGTTCTGCACCATCTCCAACAGTTCCTCAACATATTCCAGATGACACTATTTTTGTGTGTGTAAACAGCTCAGGCTTGACAGCTCACAATTTGGGCCTGAGATTCCCTGATCTAACGATCAGAGCTGAAAAAAAGCCTTGGAAGGAGATATACGGCCTTCAGTCTAATGCTCTTCTTTGGATATCAAAAAAATCGATTTTATTTCGAAGGCTGCGAAATCCAACGTCGTTCCGCCATAAAGTGAATGCAGTTCGTCGAATTGGTTTTCACGATCGCGATAATATAATGCGATATATATTGAAAAATAACTTTCCCGCTCATGGCGCTGAAAATAAACCATCAAATGGACTTTTTGCACTCAGTTACGCGCTTATCTGCGGAGCAACTCACGTTACATTGGCGGGGTTTTCTCTTACTGAGAGTGGGCATTCTTATAACGTTTTTGGAAAACATCGCAAACATATTGGACCAGATAAAGCTGGTCTGATTAGCATTGCAAATTCATTCAATGTATCAACAACAGAAAAACATCTAAGTGATATCACTGGACTAAAATTATACGGCAGCAAAAGCGAGTTCGTACGAGAATTAATAAACTGAAATGCACCGTGCTGGAGTTAAGTATGAGTCGGAATTCTAGTCTTCGTATTTTTATTGGTTTTGACTCGAAAGAGATTCTTGCATATCATGTACTTGCGCACTCGATTATAGAAAAATCTTCTGTACCAATATCTATTACTCCACTAAACCTAACCAATATTTCAAAAATATTCAAGAGAGAGAAGAATAATTTGCAGTCTACAGAGTTTTCATTCTCTCGCTTTCTTACGCCATATCTTTCAGGTTATGAAGGCTGGTCTATCTTTATGGATTGCGACATGCTCGCTTTTGACGATGTCGCTAATTTAATTGCACTTGCAAATGATGAATATGCCGTGATGTGCGTAAAGCACGATTATATTCCCAAGAATGATCACAAGTTTTTAGGAAATGTGCAGACTAAATATGAAAAGAAAAACTGGTCAAGCTTGATGCTTTTCAACAATTCGAAATGTCAACAGCTTACACCGGATTATGTCAACACAGCAAGTGGGCTTGAGCTGCATCAATTTAAGTGGCTAGCTAATGACGACCTGATTGGAGAACTTCCCGTACGATGGAATTTTCTGGTAGGTGAATACAATAAAATCAAAGATCCAGGCATAGTTCATTATACAGTAGGCGGGCCATATTTTGCGGAATATAAGACATGTGACTATGCAGAAGAATGGTTTGCTGCTCGTGACCGCTTGAATAAAGTTGACCAACGTTAGTAAATACAAAATATTAGTGGCATTATTCAACTGAAAATCTGACAGCATAGCGTATTTTTAGGCGTCATTATTTAAATACCCGATTTGCTTTGATGAAATCAGAACTAGGCTCTGACTTTTTGTTCCGGCGTAATTTTTCCACAAAACCGGTTCCCACTTTTACGGATTACACTCTTACTTGATTAAAACCCCTCAAGCTCCAACACTCCTGGCATAGCCTTGAGCGCCCCTGCTTGCTTCGGAGTAATATCGAATCCTTGGCCAAGGCTCAGTTCCACCTCGCGGGGAGGATCGTCGAGTTTAAGACGCAGATGCAGCGCGGTCGCGCCACCAGTGCGTATGGTTTTGGCCAGCGCCTCAATCGGAAAACGGGCATCCGCCACGATACATAGTCCTGACCGCGACCGCCCGAGCGCCGCATCGAGGTCCTGGACACTCCTGACGCGGGTCTTGATATTTTCCCCGTCGGCTTCTGCCTCGACCTCAAGCAGCACCGCCTTTCCCGGTTCTAGCTTATCGCCAGCATAGGCCAATGTGTCAGAAAAGATCACGGCCTCGAACTGCCCGGTCGGGTCGGAAAAACCGCCAAAAGCGAAGCGGTTGCCGGATTTGGCGCGGCGCTCCTGCTTATAGGTGACAGTTGCTGCAATACGGGCCTCGGCGCGCTGCTGCTCGCGCAGCTTAGCCTCAAACTCCGACCAGCGCATCACGCCAAGCCGGGTGAGCGCATCGGCATATTCGTCAAGCGGATGTCCGGAGAGATAAAAACCGATCGCATCCAACTCGTGACTGAGCGTCTCGATCAGATCCCATCGGGGCGTATCGCGCAATTGGAGCGCAGGAGCTGCGGACGCAAGCGCTCCGCCGCAATCGCCGAACAGGTTGGACTGACCCGAGGCGCGGTCCTCGGCAAGGCGTGCAGCGAAGGCGAGAATGTGATCGCAATTGGCGTATACGCGCGCGCGATTGGTGTCGAGAGCATCGAAAACACCAGCTGCCGCCAACGTTTCGAGTGACCGTTTGTTGAGTGTCCGCGGTCCAGCACGCTCTGCGAAATCGGCAATGCTCCGATATGCACCGCGCGCCTCGCGCTCGCGTACGATGTGCTCCGCCGATCCGCGCCCGAAATTCTTCAAAGCGGAGAGGCAGTAGCGAATCGCGCCGTCTTCGGGTTGGAAATCGACGCCGGATGCATTCAGAGCTGGGGCAAGAACCGCGATCCTGTTGCGCCGGGCCTCTTGAGCGAACAGGTAAAGCTTGTCGGTATTCGCTATATCGTATGTCATGGTCGCGGCCAGAAACTCGACCGGGTAATTCGCCTTGAGCCAGGCTGTCTGATAGGCAAGCAGCGCATAAGCGGCAGCGTGCGATTTGTTGAAACCGTAGCCGGCAAACTTTGCAACCAGTTCGAAAATATAGTCCGCTTGCCCCTTATCGACGCCATTTTTCAGTGCACCTTCGACGAAGCGCGCCTTTTGCTTGTCCATCTCAGCCTTGATCTTCTTGCCCATCGCCCGCCGCAGCAAATCGGCTTCGCCAAGCGAATAGCCAGACAGCCGCTGCGCGATCTGCATTACCTGTTCTTGGTAGATGATGACGCCGTAAGTCTCCTTCAGGATATCGGCGATCAGCGGGTGCAGATAATCGACCTCCTCCAGACCATATTTACGGTTGATATAATTGGGTATGTTGTCCATCGGGCCGGGACGATACAGAGACACCATGGCGATGATGTCCTCGAAACGGTCGGGCTTCAGCTTTCGCAAGGACTCGCGCATGCCCGTGCTTTCCAATTGGAAGACACCGACCGTATCGCCCCGTGAGAGCAGTTCGTATGTCTTTTTGTCGCCGAGGGAAAGCGTGGCGAAATCCAGTTGGACGCCGCGCTCCTCGATGAGAGCGAGCGAGCGCTGTATGACGGTTAGGGTTTTCAGACCGAGAAAGTCGAACTTTACGAGGCCGGCGGGCTCCACCCATTTCATGTTGAACTGTGTGACGGGAAGCTGGGAGCGCGGGTCGCGGTAGAGCG
>CAYVJO010000005.1:16755-17207 GCA_964451735.1 uncultured Hyphomicrobiaceae bacterium
CCGCATGGGTCGAAGCGTGCCGATAGAGGCCTTCGAGCTTTTGCGAAATGTCAAGAAGCTGGGCTACGACCGGATCGCTATCGCGTGCTTCCTGCAGATTGGGTTCACCTTCGATGGCCTCCTCAAGCGTCACCGGGTTGGCCGGATTGTTGGGCACCATCTTGCACAGCCGGTCTACCTGTCCGTAAGGCATTTGCAGAACACGCCCGACATCCCGCAGAACCGCACGGGCCTGCAACTTGCCGAAGGTTATGATCTGCGCAACGCGCCCCGCGCCATATTTTTCCTGAACGTAGCGGATCACCTCATCGCGCCGGTCCTGACAGAAATCGATGTCGAAATCCGGCATCGAGACGCGCTCTGGATTCAAGAACCGTTCAAAGAGCAAGCCGAAGCGAAGCGGGTCAAGGTCTGTGATCGAAAGCGCCCAGGCTGCGACCGAGCCCGCGCCC
>CAYVJO010000005.1:17217-20921 GCA_964451735.1 uncultured Hyphomicrobiaceae bacterium
AACCGCGTCCTGGACCTACAGGAATACCGCGCGCCTTCGCCCATTTGATGAAGTCGGAAACGATCAGAAAATAGCCCGGATATTTCATCCGCGCGATGATGCCAAGCTCGAATTCGAGACGGTCGCGATAATCGGCCTCTGTCCGTCCCTCAGCAAGCCCGAGAAGGCGTAACCGCGTATTGAGCCCTTCCTGCGCCTGACGGCATAGCTCCAGCGTCTCCGCTTCAAGAACGGCACCCGCGTCATTGGACCCGGACATGGCAAATTGCGGCAGGATCGGCGGATGGGTGCGCGGACGGAAAGCGCAGCGGCGGGCTATCTCGACTGTGTTCTCAAGCGCTTCCGGCAGATCGGCGAACAGCGCCATCATCTCGGCGCGCGTTTTGAGATAATGCTCCGGCGTCAGCTTGCGGCGATCATCTTCGGAAATATAGCGGCCCTCTGAGATGCAGATCAGCGCGTCATGTGCGTCGAAATCGGAGCGAGCTGGAAAATAGCACTGGTTCGTCGCAACCAGCGGGATCTCCATCTCATATGCCAGCTTGAGCAACTCCGGCTCGACCCGCCTTTCCTCCTCTGAACCATGACGCTGTATCTCAGCGTAAAGGCGGTCGCCGAATATTTCCCTCAAGGACTGAAGTTGGGAGCGCGCGGCATCCACATTACCCTCGCGCAACATCCGATCGATAGGCCCTTCAGGCCCGCCGGTCAGCGCGATCAATCCGTTATTATGACGCGCTAGATCCGCCCAGGGGACATGGGGGTGCCCCGTATCGGAATAGTCGAGAAAGGCTGCGCTCGATAGCGTCAGTAGATTACCGTAGCCAATGGCGTCCTTGGCGATAAGGGCCATGGCGCCGATAATCGGGCTAGCAGAGGCATGGCCAGCCTTTTTTGCTCCATTCTCGTCAAGGGCTTCATTCGCGCCGAGTGAGAGAGTTAATCCGGTTATTGGCTGTATGCCTGCCCCCGCCAAGGTCTCAGCAATCTCAAGAGCCCCGAAGAGGTTGTTGCGATCGGTGACAGCAATGGCTGGCTGGGAATCCATGCTCGCGAGCTTTGCGAGCAGCTTGACCGGCAATGCTCCTTCAAGAAGCGAATAGGCGGAATGAACGCGAAGATGGATGAAGCCTGGTCCTGTAGATACCGCCATAGCCTGGCCCCGATCATGCCGAATCTCTCTCGCTAGATGTTAGTCTGCGCCGATCTTTTGTGAAGCAAAGATTCCACTTACTCGCTTGCCTATATTCATTGCTCTTGGAGCGGCTCGAACATTAAGGCGAATTTAATTGTCCGCTTGCGACTCGGCGGTAGATTAGGCCTTCGACAACATAATGCGCCGCTGATTACGTTTAGGCGCTTCTCAACGGAGACATCCCATGAAGGCTTCATATGGCTCTACCCTCTTCGTCTGCATCTCCGTCATGGCTTTTCCCGCCTTTGCGCAACATGCGGGCCATGGGGCACATGATGCTCATGCCGAACACAGCAATAGGGCGGCTAAGCCGTCCAACTCCAATGAGGCTTTCGAGGAGGTGAACGCGAAGATGCATCGTGATATGGCGATCCAGTTCACGGGGGAGGCGGATGTCGATTTTGTGCGCGGCATGATCCCGCATCATCAAGGCGCGATCGACATGGCTGTCGTCTTGCTCCAATATGGATCGGACCCGGAGATTAAAAAGCTTGCCCAAGACATCATTGATGCACAGAAAAAAGAAATTGCCTGGATGAAGGACTGGCTTGCAAATAAAGGCAAATAATAGCTATTTAAAATCTACTTCTTAGTCAAAAAATCTGGTCCGGTCTTAAGCCGTATATTTCAAATCGCTTTTTCAGTGGCAAAATAGACGTTCGCGGCCGCGTAATTTTGTATCAATTTGTATCAATTTGAAACTAGGCTTCGATCCAAATCGTTCTTTGGCTATAGCCGATCCGACTTAGGCGGCTGTGTAAAGAGTACGATCCTGACAATGAGGAGATCGATATGCCTCGGCTGAAACTGATCTATGCAATCATTGCGTCTTTTGCGGCGCTTATCCTGGTCGCCCCGGCGGCGAGTGCGGACAGCACATCATCTGACGCTCCAACTTACAGCAATTCCAATCTATTGGCGCCAGTTCATTATTATGAACATCGGTATTACAAACGCCAATATGGACGTCACTACCGCAAATATAACAAACGCCGTTATTCAAAACGCTATTACCGGCCTTATCGGCAGTACAGATTTAACCGTCACTATTCCTATGGCTATTACGATCACCCGTATTATTATTCAAAAAGGCACAGATATTACGGAAATTAAGTTCTGTTAAAAATAAAAGGAAGCAAAAGCCTCCTTTCAATTGAGACCTGGTCCGGAACAAAATCGAAGCGGGATTTTTGGATCTAAAAGATCCCGCTTCAGAAAAGTCCCCTGATCGTATCGGCGTTGACAGCCACCACAACCCCCGCGATAAAATAACAGATATCTCCCACCAAGCCGCGCTTTAGCCGATACGCCAAGCCGGGATTGAAGGCGTGTTCCAGATTCTTATGAATAGTGACGGATTTATAGGTCGTGTAAAAAAAGTCGAAACCGATCTGAACGGCTTTCATAACGATAAATACGAAAGCCAATAAAAAAAGGTTATATACAACGCTCATTACGCTCCCCCCACAGCTACGCGGCACGCTGTCCTGAACCACACAAGGCCGGTCATGCCAGAAACACTTTCTCATAGTCTCTAAAGGCATTGAGATGCCTTTAGCTCAGGATCGTTTCCATTTGAAATGGATTCTGATCCAGCCCGCTCACCGCTGCCCATGGATGACGCGACGAGCCTGCTTCGCCCCATCGCCGAGCCAACGCGCATCCGTCGCGATCGCAACAATCTGCCAGCCGCGCGCGAGCATCTCCGACGCGTAATCCGCATCATTGGCAAAAATCGCCGGTATCACATCGTTCTCGCCGCATTTAGCGAGCAGCCAGTCAAGAGCGACGAGCACCTCAGGGGCACGAATATCGCTATGCTCACCGCCCGAGAGGCTCAGCGCAAGGTCGTTCGGCCCGGCGCAGATCATGTCGAGGCCTGGCGTTGCAAGAATGGCTTCAAGATTATCGAGCCCCGCCCTGGTCTCGATCTGTCCGCAGGCGATCGTCCAGCCATTTGCCGCCGCTACATAGCCGGGCAAGGCAAGCCGCGCTCGGTAAGGGCCGAGGCTGCGGCTGCCATAGGGGGGATATTTCGCGGCCTGGACGAAGACCCGCGCCTCCTCAGCTTTTTCGATCATGGGACAAATCACGCCATGCGCGCCAGCATCGAGCGCCCGCCCTACAAGACCGGCGTCGTTCGTGGCGACCCGCACGAGCGCCGGAAGGCCCGCCGCCTCCGCCGCCATCAGACAGGCGAGCATTTCAGCATGCCCGCCAATGCCATGTTGCTGATCTATGGTGACGAGGTCGGCGCCTGCTTCAGACGCCAGTTCGATGGCGAAAGGCGAACCGAGCGTCATCCAAGCGTTGAACAGAGGCTTGCCAAGGGCGAGTTTTTCCCGAATTGGACCTACTGGAAATACGCCGTCCATATCACGGCTTGCCGGCTTCTGCTTCGATCTGCTGCGCCGCCTCTCCCATCATTTCACCAAGAGCGCGCTTGATTTCTTCGTCGGTCTCCTGGACGCCCTTTGCCGCGAAATCCTCCTTGACCTTGCGCAAAATA
>CAYVJO010000006.1:0-838 GCA_964451735.1 uncultured Hyphomicrobiaceae bacterium
CTCACTCTCAAGCAGGAAGACGTGCGCTTCGACGGGCATGCCATCGAGTGCCGGATCAACGCGGAGAACCCGCAGACATTTACCCCCTCCCCTGGCCGCATCAACTATTTTCATCCCCCCGGCGGTCTTGGTGTGCGCGTCGATTCGGCTGTTTACGCGGGCTACTCGATCCCGCCCTACTATGATAGCCTAATCGGCAAGTTGATCGTGCATGGCAAGAACCGCAATGAGTGCCTGATGAGATTAAAACGAGCGCTCAGCGAATTCGTCATCGACGGAATCGAAACAACCATCCCGCTTTTCAATCGTCTTATCGTCGAGCCAGAGATCGTGGACGGAGTTTATGACATTCACTGGCTCGAAAATTATCTAAAAAAGCGCTAGACTGTCATGATGCGGGCTGCAATAGCGCCGCCTAGGACCCGGATTGCCGTCGAGTATGGTTTCGCATTCCAATCGCTCTATAGACATCACGCCGCAAGTGCTGCTCAAAGCCTATGCTTGCGGTATCTTCCCGATGGCGGAAAGCGCCAGCGATCCTACGCTTTACTGGATCGAGCCCGAGGAGCGTGGCGTGTTGCCCCTCGACCGGGTGAGTGTGCCAAAGAGATTGGCCCGGACGATCCGGCAGGCACGCTTCGAGATTCGGATCGACAGCGATTTTGATGGCGTCATCGCGGGATGCGGAGCGGTAAAGCCCGGGCGCCGTTCGACATGGATTAATAAACGCATCGCAGAACTTTATCGTGAACTGTTTGCCATGGGCTATTGCCACACGGTTGAAACCTGGCAGGACGGCCTGCTCGTTGGCGGGCTCTACGGCGTGGCGCTTGGCCGC
>CAYVJO010000006.1:848-19255 GCA_964451735.1 uncultured Hyphomicrobiaceae bacterium
GGCCGCCTTGTCGGAGGGCTATACGGTGTTCATCTTGGTGGCGCATTTTTTGGCGAATCGATGTTCTCGATTGAGCGCGATGCGAGCAAAGTCGCTCTTATCTATCTGGCGGCACGATTGATTTACGGTCGCTTCAAGCTTCTGGATACGCAATTCCTAACCGACCATTTGAAGCAGTTCGGCGCTGAGGAAATTTCGCGAGCCGATTTTCACAAACATCTGGCGGATGCCCTTCAGGTTCATTCGGGCTTCCATGAATTGCCTCGCGATTTTTCACCATCAGGTGTCTTACAGCTCGTCAGCCAGACATCGAAAACGGGATGTTCTACGCCGTGAAGCCCCGGGCTCTCCGCGAACATCCAACCCGTGAATATGCGCTTCTCCGTATTGTCGAGCTGTGTTTCCTCGATTTCGACGAAGGCTGAGGTCAAGGGTTCCTCGGTTGGCGGCTTGGTGCTGCAAACGCGGGGCGTGATCGTGAGCGCGCCGAATTTTTGGGAGCGGTCAACGGGAATTTCGAGCGGGGAGACGCGCGCTGTGACTTTGTCGAGTGCTGCAAACACCGCGATCTGGTTCCTGACCGCCTCCGCGCTCGCCGAAATCTGGCCGAAGAGAGCCATCGCCATGAGTAAAATAACCAAGCGCTTTAGCATTGAGCCTCATTTTCGCGCGGAGTTCATTTATTGCGTGGCCAGACTAAACGTCTTCATGCGCGCTTCAAGGCTTTTTCACGCCGCCAGCGCCCTTAGTCTCCTTGTCTCATATGAGCGAGACATCATGGCATCATTCATTTAGACTCACAGTTTACCATATGTAGACAAGAAAGTGTATCACATCGACTGATATGATTATAAACTGAAACAGAATGTGTTGTAGCAGTATGTAATGTCATTTACGTGTCAAAGCAAGATTTAAAATAATATTCATTTTAGCTAACCGCTACACAAAGCCAGTTAAAGCAGTTTCTGTTGAAGTGAGTGCCTGTTGAGTATAAGAAATTGCGGCGCTATAGAGAATTGGAGGCTCAATCTGTTTCTAACGGATTGGAAAACATGCTAACGTTTCCATCCCACAATGACGCAACGTCCTTAAGCTGACGAGATATGAAGTACGTATGAAATACGTATAAGGAGACAATTCGAGGCATGAGACTTGTCGTCATTATCCCGACAGTTGGTCGCAAGGCGCTCGTGCCGCGCATACTGGATTTGCTGGAGCAGCAGGACAGGCCACCCGATGAAATCATCATTTCCGCGCCAGACGAAAGCCATGCCCCTCCGGTTTCGTCAAGGCTGTTCGATGTCACATATGTATTCGGGAAACAAGGCCTTTGCGCCCAGAGAAACCAGGCACTCGACAAGGCTTTACCGCGCTCAAGCATCGTGACCTTCTTCGATGATGATTTTTTGCCTGCGAAAAACTACCTATCGCGTGTTGAAAGCGCTTTTCTGACCAACCTCGACTGGGCGGTGATTCGCGGTGAGGCGATCTATGACGGCGCCAAGGGGCCGGGCTACACGTTTGAGGAAGGTCTTTCACTGCTGCGTGAGATCGAAAAGCAAGAGTTGAATTCGCCAAGCACGCCGAACGTTGCCGACCATATCGGAGCTTACGGTTGCAATATGTCGATACGCTCAGCAATGATTGGTGATTTGCGCTTTGACGAGAAATTGCCCCTTTATGGCTGGCAGGAGGATATCGATTTCACGAGCCAAATGCGCTCTCACGGCCGGGTCGTTGGACTGAACACGCTCTTCGGTGTGCATCTTGCGACGAAAACCGGCAAAGTGAGCGGTGTGCAATTCGGCTATTCACAAGTAGCGAACGCTGTGTATCTTGTAAAAAAGGGAACAGTTCCAGCCAATTTCGCTTATAAGCTTATGGCACGCAATGTAACAGCCAATATCGTAAAAACTGTTTGGCCAGAGCCGTATATTGACAGATTTGGCCGTTTAAAAGGAAATATTCTTGCAGCTTACCATGTTCTCATTGGCCGTGTTGACCCCGAATATATTTTGAGGCTTTAATCTACACCCTTGGTACTGAGTAACGGTCCTGCCATGATCAATCAAAAGCGCAATGCGGCTCCAATGATAACGCAAAATTGGCTTAAGCACCTCGCGCTCACCTTGTCTTTCATAATGCTCGCATCCGGCGTCACTGTGGCGCAAGATAAGGACTACAGACTTGGCCCTCAGGACAAGTTGCGTATGCGGGTGTACGAATGGCGCGCTCCCATCGACCAGATCTATGAATGGACTGCGATGAACGGCGAATTCGTTGTGGGCGCTTCCGGTACCGTTTCCTTGCCGCTGATCGGGGATGTGCGCGCAGAAGGCCGCACGACGAACGAACTCGCCAAGCTCATTTCCGAGCAGATGGCTGAGCACGTAAAACTTCGTTCCCCGCCCAGAGTTGCTTTGGAGGTCTCTGAATACCGGCCCTTTTTCATTGTCGGCGCGGTCGCAAAGCCCGGCGCGTATCCGTATCAGCCGGATTTGACCGTGCTGCGAGCGCTCAGCGTAGCCGGAGGCTTGCCGCGTCCCTCCGAGGAGGGATTTTTGCGGTTGGGCCGCGAAGTGATTTCCGGACGCGGCGCGGTCGACCAACTCGCCTCAAAGACGAAGGAATTGCTGGCGCGAAAAGCCCGCCTGGAAGCTGAGCAAAATAAGGCCGAGCAACTCGTTTTTCCACAGCAACTTGCTCAGCTTAAAGGCGATACCGAGATTGCCCGCATCCTTCAGCAGGAAGAGAATATTTTTAATGCGCGCAAGATTGCATTGACAACTCAGATAGAGACGCTGAATCGGTTGAAAGATTACCTGGATAGCGAAGTCAGCTCACTTGGAGAACAAGTCAAATTAAAGCAAGGCGAGTTGAAGATCGTCAATGATGAACTTGGTAATGTGATCTCGCTTGTTAAGAAGGGCTTAACACCATCGAACCGTCAGTTTTCCCTCGAAAGGCTAGCGTCGCAGATTTCCAGCGAGAAATTGCGTCTCGAAACAGCGCTCCTCAAAGCCAAGCAAGAAATCAGCCGCACTGATGTCGCCATAGACGAGGCACGGAATAAAAGCGCCATTGAAATCGCCTCTCAGCTTCGCGAGACAGAGGCCGAACTCGAACAAACGGGAATGCAATACGACACTCAGGGCAAGCTTCTCTATGAGTCAGAAATCATCTTCCCAAGCCTACTTAGCGCGAAACGACAGAAATCGTCCAATGACGAGCCGAATTACACGATTGTCAGGGTCGTCGATGGAGTATCCCAGCAGCTTGTCGCGGATGAGGCGAGTTCGGTGATGCCAGGTGACACCATCAAAATCGAGTTGCCAGTCCGGGATGATCTTTCCGGTTTGCTGACGGCACTGCCAAAGGCAACGCAATAAGAACGTGAACACGAGGCGGAAGCGTAGTCTCTCGGGATACGCTCAATAATATTTCCAGCTTTTCTTGAGACGCAAATTGACAGCGGACTCATCGACCTTTGTAAGTACAACGCCAAGGATGTTTGCCTCAGCCAAATTGAGACCGTAAGTGACGTCGGCGAGCAAATCACGGGGAGTCCTGCCCCATTGCACCGCAAGGACAACGCCATCCAGCAGGCTGCTGATCGTCAAACCCTCCGCAACCGGAGTCAGCGGCGGTAAATCGACGATGACAAAATGATACTCCTCCTTCAAGGCTCGCAGAAGCGACAACATGCTGTCCGAACTTAGCCAGCTATAGGAAACCGGGCTTTTGTGTTGGGCTACGACCGGCAATATGTCGGGACCGGCTCCGTGCCTCGATATGATACAGTCGGCGAGGCTGGCTTCGCCCTTGAGGATTTCGACGAGCCCCCGCGTCGCATTAGGCGCGAAAGTCTGACTGATAACAGAATTGTGGATATCGGCATCGATGATCAGCACTTTATAAGCCGACAGTGTGAAAGCGGAGGCGAGATTGACCGCGAGCGTGCTCTTGCCTTCCTCGGGCAGCGCAGAGGTTACGCCAACGATGCGTACGCCATCTTGCCGCCCAGCCTTGACAATGGCGCTTTTCAGCGCGGTCACAGCGCCGGCAAATTGGGAAAAAGGCGCCTCTGTCACGTAGCGGAACATGAAATGCCGGTCTGAACCCTTGCGCTTGAAAGAGATGAAAGGCGGTTTCCACGAAAATGATGGCACGAAAAGCGCGTGTTTTATTCTTGGGATGCGCGCTAGACACTCCAGCCCTATGACGTTCCGGATTTGCTTTGGCGTACGCACACTTGCATCCATACCCATCCGCACGAACGCAAGCCCCACACCTGCCAGCAATCCCGTCAACATCCCGATTAGAACCGTTAGCTTGTTGCGCGGGTGGCTCTTGCCTCGGGGCGGGCTCGCAGGGGTAATGACGCGCGCGTTGGAGACGGGGTAAGTTTGCTGCTCGCCCGCAGCCGTCAAAGTTTGATAATAGCTTTCATATATTTTGCGGTAAGCCTCGACAGTTGCTTCAAGGGCGGCAATGGAGGTCGGTTCTAAAGGCGCACCTGGCTCAACGGCAGTGGGATAATCGCGGCCGGATTTCATGTCCTGCAACCGCTGGGCCGCTTCATCCAGCTTGTCGCGCAAGCGGTAAATCCTGGTCTCCAGCCACTCGCTGCTTTGGCGCGCGGACCTTGTCCTCGCATCGATCTGCTCGCGCTCATAAGCTTCAGCTACTGCATTGGCAATAAGCGCGGCCTTTAGCGGATCGGTGCTTATCATTGATATGTCGAGCACATGGGCAAGACCGTCTCGGCGCACATCGAGTTTGGAACGTAGCGCCTCAATCGCAATCAGCTTTTGTTCGTCCTGGGAAATATTCTCCCAAGTGCGCCCTTCCGGCTGACTGATCTGGCCTGACATGATCCGTCTGAACAAGGATGGAGGGTTAGATTGAAATTCCGGGTCGCGTGTCAGACTGAGGCCTTCTACGACCGCCCGCACGATCGTATCGGAGGTAACGAGGGCGATCTGGCTCTCGATCTTGGCCGCGTCAAGCGACAGCTCGACCGCCTTGACTTCGATGATCTGTGTTGTTTTGGGGTCTAGAAGGATCTTGGCCTGGGCTGTGTAAAGCGGCGTTGTTGACCAGACATAATACAACGCTGTCAGGAGCCCTAGTATGAGACCGCCCAAAATTGTGAAAAAATACCTGCGGACGAAACCGGCAATATCGGCATAGGTGATGTATCCCGGCTCATAAAAAAAATGATCCAGTTGGTCGCGAGCGCGTGGTTTTAGCGCTGGTTGCCGTTCAAGCATGTTTCAAACTCTTTGCGCCGTCTTGCAGCTTTACGACGTCTGAATGCCGAATTTCGTTCGATCCGACCTTGTGAAATGAATTTAATCGTTTACAGAAGCCATAAACTCTTTTCCTTAAAGAGTCTTAATATCTCATGAGTTTCAACGTCCATGCCCTCATTGCACAGCCGATTTCGGATTGGCTTGCAAAAATTTTTTCATCCGCCCTTTTAGGTAGAGCCGCATTTGAGAGCTATTCACGGCGCCTATTCATCTTTACGGCGTAATTGAAAGAAAATGACTTGTCACTCACTGCGATCACAACGAAGAGTTCCCTGCTTTGTCAAGATCGTAGCAGTCCATGGAAGGTGGCTGAATGAGCAGCGTCAAACTCTCAGTGATCTTCATGACCGCTCAGCGCTATTACGCGATGGTGCTGAATTTCGCGGTGATGGCAATCGCCTCGCGCCTGCTGCGGCCCGAGGAAATAGGCCTGGCTGTGGTTGGCTCAATGATCGCTATGATGGTGTTATCGCTAAGAGACTTCGCCAGTTCTCATTATCTTGTTCAAAAACCCGAGCTGAGCCAGGAGGATCGGCGCTCGGCGACATCCTTTATCACACTTATCACACTTGCCGCAGCGGCCGTGCTGGCGGTCGCAGCGCCATGGATCGCAGAGGCTTATGGCGAGCCGATCCTTTTGACTTATGTCCGGCTCGTAGCCGTCTGCGCCTGCCTGGAAGCGCTCTTCACGCCGATTCTTGGACTTATGCAGCGTGAGATGGCGTTTGGCCGGGTCGCCATCATCACAAGCGTGCAAGTCAGCCTGGCGGCGATCATAACGCTCCTATGCGCCGCAACCGGCTTCAGCACGATGAGTTTTGCTTGGGCTTGGTTTGCATCCGCCTTGTCGGGCGCACTGGCAGCTCTGTATTTCTGGCGCGACTATTCCATATACCGCCCGACGATCAAAGGCTGGGGAAAGATCGTGATCTTCGGTGGTTATTACGGCGCGAACCAGATCCTCGCCAAAATATATGAGTCTGTGCCAACGCTGTTGCTGGGCCGGTTCTCCTCGATGGGGGCGGTCGGCTATTATAACCGCGCCCTTACGATCAGCCAGCTTCCGGATAAAGTGTTTCTCAGCGGCGTAGTTGCGGTCGCAATCCCAGCCTTTTCCGCTAAGAATCGCGCGGAACGCTCACTGAAAGGGCCCTATCTGCGCGGCGTAAGCTACATAACAGCACTGCAGTGGCCTGCGCTCGTTTCGATCGCGATCCTGGCATACCCAATCGTCGAGATCCTGCTTGGCTCGCAATGGCGCGAAACCGCGTCCCTTATCCAGATCGTCGCTCTGGCGCTTTTGTTTTCTTTCAGTTTCGAATTGAACGCGCCGATCCTGATCGCAGTCGGGGCCATGCGAGAACTGTTCCTGCGCGCCCTCATCATTTGGCCTACATCGGCCATCATTCTTTCATTTGGGGCCTGGTACGGGGCTAAAGCAGTGGCTTGGTGTCTATGTATTGTCATCCCCTTCCAAGCCTATGTTTCCATCCGCGCCGTTCGCAAGCACATCGACGTATCCTGGCGCGAAATCGCTCTGGCTCTAAAGCCGAGTGCGATGATCACAGCGCTTTGCGCCGCCCCTCCGCTCGCGATCATTGCTGCTTCCGGCTTTCGCTTCGAGATGCCGATATTGGAGGGGCTCGGGCTTGGCGTTGTTATCGGATTATCCTGGCTTGCCGGGCTTTGGCTTACGGGCCATGCGCTTCTTGGCGAAATCAATCGTGCTGCGTCCACGATAGTGGAGCATTTTGCCGGACGACGCAAAATCTCGTGATGTGCCAGATTTAAGGATAAGCTGGCATACAGACAGAGGGTACAACGTCAATATTTCAGTATTGCGTTTGCTCCCGGGAGATGTCAGCGAGTTAGGCCGGTTTTACTCATCGCAAGCAAATCCGCCTCTACTTGCGGCCACAAGGATCTCACAGCGCCGATTTCACGGCGTCGGTTGAGTAAGGCTAGAATGAACCAGTCGATGATTGCGTCCGCATAGTCGGCAACACCCGGAATAACCGAGCGGCTACGTAAAAAATCGATATGACGCTGATATTTGATCATGTCGTGTTGTTTTAAGCGCCATAGCAAAAGCCGGCGGAAATGATGCCGCAGATGCACCTTACGGCATTTACGCAGCTCCTCTGGGCTCATGACGGCCGGCCCGAGATCGTCAAGCCATTCGAGCCATTCCCGAATGTTGATTTCATCGGTTACCGTAGTCGTCGAGACGCTATCTTCGTGCACGCGGCGCCAGGCGATAGGGGAATGGATAAAGCCATATTTGCAACTCAGCATAATCCTCAGGCAGACATCGCTATCGAACGCCAAGTATTTCTCATTATAAAACGGGGTCATCCGTCTAAGGTAATCTTTCCTGAACAGCATATGCGTTGGGGCAAGGGCTTCGTGGAAGTGGATAAAATAGCTTTTGATAGTCCAACGCCCGTCGAATATTGACCGATCTGTTGGAAGACCCTTGCAATAAACGTGCTGCGGATAAGCGGGGGTCCCGCCCTCGCCTAAAAGGCTCCCTACAAGGCCAATATCGTTGTCCGTTACAGCAAGTGTGACCAATCTCTCGATCGCGTCATCCGTCATGAGATCGTCCGCGCAAAGCACGAAAAAATATTGCGATCCTTCCGGTTGCAATCGGATCGCTTTTTCCCAATTCGCCACCTGTTCGAGCGTTTCCGGATTCCTGTGCGACACAACGGGGATGCGGCGTCCCTTGAACGACTCGATAATGGCGGGCGTATCGTCCGTGCTCGCATTGTCCAAGACGATGTGTAGGATGTTGGGATAGGTTTGCGCCTGTACGCAATCCATGGTTTCGGCAAGGTAGCGCGCGCCATTATAAACGGGTGTGACGATGGCAACCAGCGGAGCATCTTGCGGTGAGGTCATGTAATGGTCAATTTCGTTATACGCATTTAAGCCAGGATCGAACGATTTCTATGACTTGGAAAAGTTCGTATCAAGTATACGATAAGCATAATCCATGTAAGTATACCGATTTGATGGCTGTAATGTGAGACCAGACTTTTAGCATGATTAATCCGCCTACCTGCAACGAATTCTTTTCAGGCTTAGGGCTTGGCCTCACTCATTGAACAAGGCCGGATGCTTGGCGCGGAACTCATCCGACGCTATCGCTGCCTTTATGAAGGCCGAGCGCGTGAGCGTCCCCGTCTCAAGCGCGGTGACGTAATCCGTGAGCCCCTGCCCATCGGGCTCTCGTCCGAGCAACAGCTGGTAAATCCGCTCAACATAGGCGGGTGATCCAAGTCGGCCCACACCATGGGCCTGCTCGAACTCGCTCGATTGCGTCATCGCGGCAAGAGCCTCGCTTAAGGACATGCCTTTCTCCAATTCGGCGAGCCAGCTCTGAAGTCCGCCTGCGTCCACGCTCCGGCCCAATAAAAGGCAGTAGCTATAAGCAATCCTGTCAGCGCGGCTCGCTTGCCGGGTTTCGAACAGGCAAAGGTCGCACTTCCGTTGCGATGCTTCCCCGAGTAGGGCTGGAGCCGGCCCAGCCGTATGGGTGATTTCGCCGCCTGTGTCCACGATACGCCCCTTACCCTTCAGCAAGCTTTGCACAATGCAATGCGCCGGTTTCGGCCCCTCCGTCCGCCATCCCCCTTGCTCGGTCTTGCCGAGATAGATCAGCCCCATGAACGCTTCGGCGTCCGGCGCCCAATAGGTTTCATCCAGAAGTTCGTAAATATGAGCCGCCTCGACATTGTAGGTCTCGCGCAAGGCCCGCAAGCGCGTCATTGCGGATTTGAGGCCTTCCGCTTGCGCAACTGCGCCGTTCTTGCTGCCAAGGGGATGATTGAATTCTGTGACCCAGATCGGCTTGCCGAATTTGGCCAGTTCTTTGAACGCCCATTCGGGATCTTCCCCATACATGTGCCAGACCGAGATATCCCACTCGATACTGTCGTCCCGCATCCGATGGAACGCGCCAACATGACCCCATCCCGCCGTCCCCATTGCCTTGAGCAGCGTGGGATCGACTGATGTCACGCCATCCGACAGCCCTTTGAGAACGGCGCTGACCTTTGCCCAGCGAGGACCGTAGTAATCCAGACGGCCGACGCCGCCAGCGGGGCCCCAGGCGCAATTATATTGCACGCCATCGTCCTGCATTTCGCATGGCTTGATGATGGCGTAATTTTCCATCTCATTGCCCAGCTCCCAGATGCGGATATCCTCCTTGAAACGCGCCGCGAAATAGACCGCGAAGGCCTTGGCCTTCTCATAAAGCACATCGGGCTCTTTACGGTCCAAATCTAGTCCGGGAACGAGAACCGGCATAATCGAAATGCCGTAGGGCTTGGCGAGGGCAAGAAGTCTCTCCAGGCGCGGCGCGGCGTCGATGCTTGAGATATCCACACGATAGGACGACAGTCCGAGATCGGCAAGATGGCCGAGTTGCTCTTCATAGCTGACCCCCGGATAGGAAACGAATGGGTGGCCGTTGACGCCCCAGATCAGGTCAGGCTTTGCAGCATGAGCCCAAGACGCAGCGACTGCCAGAAGCAGCGTCAGCCCTATCAATCCATTTCGCAGCATGCTCTCGCCAATCCATCGTTCAGCTGCCAAACGGACGCAGCCTAGGCTCGCCCGATGCAGTTTAAGGCTCGTTTTTGCCTGGGTAGCAAAGAAAGCGCAACCACGGTCAAGTCCGGACCTTGCCGCATCTCGCTTATCTCTATACTAACGCGGATAATCGAATCGCGACCTATCGTTTGTACATATCTAACATGGCCAAGGATGACGGCGTCCACATTACTGGAGTGACAGCGATCGAGCCTGCCGCGCAAGACGGCATGAGCGTTGCGCTCGTCCATGACTGGTGCCCCTCCTTTCGCGGCGGAGAACGGGTGGTCGCGGAGATTTGCCGTATCTATCCCAAGGCAGATATTTATACGCTGTTCGATTTTCTGCCCCAGGATGTGAAAGACGATTATTTCCCTAGCGCGCGCTTTCACACATCCATCGCTAACCGGCTGCCTCTTGTCCGCAAATATTACCGCTCGCTGTTTTTCGTCTGTCCGTTTCTGATCGAGCAGTTCGACGTGACGGGCTACGATGCGGTCATCTCCTCATCCGCCGCCTTTGCGCGCGGTGTGCTGACCCGCCCAGACCAGCCGCATCTGTGTTATGTGCATAGCCCCGTCCGATATGCGTGGGACGAGCAATTCTCCTATCTAGCGCAAGGCCGGCTCGGTTACGGTCCCAAAGGCCTTCTGTTCCGCCACATGCTGCATAAGCTCCGGATCTGGGACACGCGCACCGCGCACGGTCCTGATCTGATGGCGGCGAACTCAAACTTCGTCCGGGCGCGCATCCGGCGCATTTATGGACGCGATGCAGAGGTAATCTTCCCGCCTGTCGAGATCGATGCTTTCCGCTTTGTCGAACAAAAACAGGACTATTACATCACCGCATCGTTCATGGCGCCCTACAAACGCACCGATCTCGTCATTCAGGCTTTCAATGAGATGCCGGACAAAAGGTTGCATGTCGTCGGCGATGGCCAGCAATCGGCGCAGCTGCGTAAGCTGGCCGGTCCAAATATCCATTTTCTCGGCTTTCTGCCCCGCGCTGACTATATTCGCGAAGTATCCGAGGCGCGTGCGCTTGTCTTTGCCGGTTGCGAAGATTTCGGAATTGCGCTCGCCGAAGCCCAGGCCAGCGGGACGCCGCTAATCGCCTTTCAGCGCGGAGGGGCGGCAGATATCGTGCGTCCTCTAGGCTTAGACCCGGCCCCGACAGGCATCCTTTTCGGGAACCAGACTGTTGGAGCCATCAAAGAGGCCGTTGCTCGAATGGACGTGAACCGCGCCACGATAAGCCCAGCCGCCTGCCGCGCGAATGCCAACCGCTTCGCGCCCGACCGCTTCCGTCGTGAATTTGCCGAAACCTTCGAGCGGACGGTGAGGCTGCACCGGAACACCGGCACCCTGCCGAGCGTCTACCCATCCGCCGCGCTACCCAATTCGTCTTAAGCTACCCAGTAGCGCATAGCCAGAAATGTCCGGCCATGCTAACAACAGTTTTACGCTGTAAAACTTGTAGATCATGATCTGGTCCATCCAATATCTACGTGGCGCCGCTGCGCTTATGGTCGTTTACCATCACGCGGATTTTCAGCTCCTCAAGCTAACCGGTGAAGGACGTTTGCTGTTTTCCGGCCTTGGCGCGGCGGGCGTCGATATATTCTTTGTGATCAGCGGTTTTATCATGTGGGTGACGACGCACGGCGCACCTGTAACGCCCGCTCAGTTTCTTTATCGACGCTTCGTCAGGATCGCCCCGCTCTACTGGGCCATAACGGTGTTCGTCGCGCTCCTGACGATCGCTGCGCCGCGTCTCTTCAACACGACGGCTTTCGACCCCGCGCATATCGCCTTTTCGCTGCTGTTCATCCCAGTGCCCCATCCTGCGCTGCCCCATCACGTCTTGCCGTTTTTCATCCAGGGGTGGACCCTCAATTACGAGATGTTTTTCTATCTGATTTTCGCACTGACGATCTGGCGGGCAGGCTCGTATAGACTGGCCGCGATCGTTACGATTCTCGCCGCGCTTGCCGTTTTGGGTCTCATGATCGAGCCGCAAAACGCGCAAATACGGTTCTTCACAAGCACGCTTATCCTGGAATTCGTGTTTGGCGCATTCGTCGGCTGGCTTTACGTCCGGCGCAAGACTCTGCCCGCCTATGCCCCCCTCGCACTCCTGGGTTTAGGAGTCACAGCTTTCCTGGGAGCAGGCCTCGCCGATATCGGATATGGACCTAACGGTTTCGATCCAATGCGGGCGCTCTATTGGGGCGTGCCAGCAACCGCGATCGTAGCCGGCGCGGCCTTCATGAAACCGAGGGCCGAAGGCGTCTGTCACCTGACCCTTTCAGCTCTAGGAAATGCTTCCTATTCACTCTATCTCAGCCATTTGATCGCACTGCCAGCCACCGTTATCGTGTGGGGGTTTTTGGGATTGCAGGCGACAGGCGTCTGGGCAGGCGCACTTGCCACCTTCATGCTGTTCTCAGCGGTCATCGGAGGATGGCTGACTTATATCGTTATTGAGAAACCAATGACGGTTTTTTTACAGCAGCGCGCGTTTGCTGCCGGACGTCGCGACCAGGAATCGCAGAAGCAACGGGCGGCCGATCCGCGCAAAGGCCATCAGCCTCGCTTGGATAAAAAGCTGGCGTGACCAGATCGGGCAAGACGATTGTGCTCGATTGTCTGCCTGGACTTGATCCAGATCGTGATAGGCGGCAATGGCGGATTGCAGTAGTGAAGGCTCTTCAACGCAGTAAGCGCTATGCCAGATAAAATGGATCGCGTCCTAACGCATCTTATCGACGTCGTTGATCGCTTGCAGATAAAGTTCGGCCGATCTGCGCCATCTGAATTGGCCTATCTGCGCGCGGCCTTTCTCTATACAGGCCGCTCGTAAAACCTCGTCCGAGGCCAGCCGGAAGATCTGATCCCTCCATGCGCCAGGATCGTCCGGCGGGGCGTAAAGCGCCGCATCTCCGCAAATCTGCGGTAGGCTGGCGCGGTCAGACGCGATCACCGGGCACCCCCACGACATGGCTTCCACGGCAGGCAGTCCAAACCCTTCCACATAGGATGGGAAAGCGAGGCACAAAGAGTTCTGAAGCAGTGCGGCAATTTCATTGTCGCTCAAGCGTCCCAGCCAATCGACATTGCTCGTGCCGCTATTGGCGGGGGCGTCTTTGAACACGCGGCTGTCACTCATCCCGGCGATGGCGAGACGCAATCCCGCGCGGTCCAGTTCGGGCGCGAGCGAGAGCAGCATGGCGATGTTTTTGTGAGGCGCCGGACTGCCGAGGACCACGATCGTTCGGGGCCCGGAAGCCTTGCGGGTCGCTGCCGAATGGGCCGGCTGCCAGCGAAGCGCATGTTCGTGACCGTTCGGAATGACCCGAAGCCGGGCACGATCCACGATCCCATGCCGAAGCAACTCCGCGGCCGACGCGTTAGAGACGGTCGTCACGAACCTAGCGCGCCGCCCAATCAAGGGTGTAAGAACGCGGTACAGCGCGCGAAAGCCAAAGGAATAGCTTTGCGGGTAGACGCGCGTATTGAGATCGTGCACGCAAACGATCTGCTTCGCGTGAGCAAGAGGCCCCGTATTGCCAAGGCTAAGCAGACCGCCCGTGACCTCGCGCGGCAGAGAGGTTTGCTCCCAGATATGCCCACGCCCGCGCCCGACGCGCCGGATTGCAACCGTTTTCAACTCGGGCAATGGCCCATGATCCGGAGGGACCAGAAGCTCTAATGCCACATCACGCGCGAGCGGGTGATGCTCGGTAACCAAGACATCCAATTCCCGTGTGATTTCGGCGGCGTAACGTTGTACACCCGAGAAGGGTTGGGACAAGAACCGGCCATTTATGCTCCAACTGCTTGTCATAGATGAAATCGCTGTTCAATGTTCGGTCTGCTATAAAATTCTCGCTTCATTTTTTCTCAATAGAAAAAATTTCATTATTTTGCAATGACTTCAAGAGAATTGCAAAGCCATGACAAACAAATATATTGCCGATTTTTCTCTCGCCCTGATCAATAGAACAGGCGCATACTACATATGCCGCGATATTATTGAGCATATCCCTTCATATTTTGAGCATATCCGCTACTGGCGCTTGGTGCTGAAAAAGCCGCCTGACGGACTAATTCGGAAACTGCTCGGGCGCGCAATGCTCATGGAAATCAGCCGTCTCGGCTCTTCCAGCCTTATTCCTCGCGTTAAGGGCAGAGGCGCGTCGAACCTGCCAACGCTGTTTTTCGACCCGCTCTACGTGCTGCGCGCCGAATTACAGACCCGCGATATTGTACTATGTCACGATATCGGCCCGATCACGCATCAGGCTCTGTTCGAGGCGGCGACGACGCGGCTTTATCGTGAAGCTTACGGCATCATTCGTCAGATGAAACCGGGTATGGTCTTTGTCAGTCAGGCGTCACGGGACGAATTCATCCATCATTTTGGAGACGATTACCGATTTTTGGAGGTAATCCCGCTTTACGTGCGCAACAACCTTACAGCTGGCGAGGAGCGTCAGCCGCCCGGCGTTGAACCGCCTTTCCTGTTGACGGTCGGCGCGATGGAGATCCGGAAAAACTACCATCGCATCATCCCAGCTTTCGCAGCGTCCGGACTGCGTGAACGCGGCTTCTCCTATGTGTTCTGCGGCCCGCGCGCCAACAATACCGAAACCATTGAACGTCTTTCGCGGGAGACGCCGGGCGTGAAGCCTTTCGGCTATTTGAACGACGCCGAGCTCCGGTGGCTTTACCGGCGCGCCGAAGGCTTCGTTCTGCCCAGCCTCCTCGAAGGGTTCGGGGTGCCAGCGCTGGAAGCTGCCAAATTCGGGCTGATTCCGATCGTTGCCCGTGAGGGCGCGCAAAGAGAAGCTGTAGGCGAAGGCGCGATCCTTGTCGATCCGAACGACATTGCCTCGATTGCCGATGGCATGAAGATACTCGCGGCTATGGGCGAGGACGAAAAGTTACGGCGCCGTGCTCTTGTGCGCGATCATGCCGACGCCTTGACGCAGGAGCGCTTCATTGCGCGGTGGGCGGATCTTCTGTCTATGACTTGATGGCGGCTTAGCATGGCAGGTAGCGGGCGGCAACGTTATTGGACGCTAAACGGCGATTTCTTGGCCCTCAAGCCAACGGGCGTGCCGCGCTATGCCAGAGAGACGACGCTCGCGCTCGACGCGCTCATCGGCGAAGGTCATCCGCTAGCGGAGGGTCTGTCTCTCGACATTGTCGCCCCGCGCACAGCTATAGACCTGTCCTTGCGAGCAATCCCGATTCGCGTCGTGGCTGAGTTCGACAAGCCGAGACTGCCGCAATTCTGGGCGCAATTTCAGTTGCCTCGCCATGTCAAAGGCGGCCTTGTCAGCTTCTGTAACCTGGCCCCGGTAGCCATTTCGCGCCATATCGTGTGTATCCATGATCTGCACACGAGGATCATGCCCGGCAGCTATGGGCGCGGCTTCCGTCTTGCGCATCGGCTGATTCTGCCAGCACTAGGGCGGACCGCAAGGCGTGTGACAACTGTGTCCGGCCTCTCCCGCGACCACCTTGTTGAGTATGCTGTAGCGCCGCGAGAGAAAATCGTCGTGACCTATAATGGCGCCGATCACACGCTGCGTTGGCGGCCCGAAGCCTCGACGCTCGCCTTCGGTCCGCGCCCCTTTGTTTTGTGTCTCGGGCAAGATCAGGCATATAAGAATATGGAATTGGTTTGGCGGATCGCGCCGCAGCTCGACGAGCTTGGCCTTGACGTCTATATGGCGGGCAATATTGGCGAGGACGTCCTTCGGTCTTATGGCGGCGAGTGGCCCACCAATTTGCGCCGCCTTGGACGGATAAGCGACGATGACTTCGCCAAGGCGCTGAAATCGACTGTTTGTTTTTTGTTTCCTTCGCGCATCGAAGGTTTCGGCCTACCCGCCGTAGAGGCCATGTCGCTTGGATGCCCTGTTGTGGCGGCGGATGCGGCGTGCCTGCCGGAGATCTGCGGAGAGGCAGCACTTTACGCAGCTCCCAACGATCAACGCGCATGGGTCGACGCGGTTCGACGCTTGCTTTTCAGTGACGGGCTGCGGGACAGCCTGATCAAGCATGGATACAGCCAGGCGGGCCTCTATCGATGGCGCACCATCGCCGAGACCTATCTGAAGCTTATGGCTGAGATCGATGGTTTATCGCTAGAGCCTAATCCATTCTGATGAACTGAGAGCGGAGCTCTAGCTTTTTGTTTTGGCGTAATCTTTTCGCAAACCCGGTGTCCATTTTTGCGGATTGCGCCCTAAATCAGGATCATTTTTATAGAAACGCTCCTAATCTATGTCCACGAGTTACGCACTATCTTCCAAAAGCGATGTCCGCTTTCCGTATCGCGCCCTAACTGAGATCTGCCGGCACCATGCCAAGCGCATGCATATAAGTCACGAGGATCGCTTCCTGCTCCATGCGTTCGTGGTCGTCCTGCTTGCGCATCCGGATGATTGTTCGAATCGCTTTCGTATCGAAACCGGAGGATTTCGCCTCTGCAAAGACTTCGCGAATATCGGCCGTGAGCGCCGCCTTTTCCTCCTCCAGACGCTCGATCCGCTCGATGAACACGCGCAGACGGTCCTTGGCGTTGGACGGCAGCGTTTCGGCAGGCGCGATATCGTCGATTGATTCGGTAATAGCCATCGATCACTCCCACGGCTTGGGCTAGATCAGTATCGTGTCAAACGGAAATGGTCCTGATCTATATCTGCTTCTTTGTGCGCGATCTTCAAAAAAACGGGTGTCTACTTTTCTGATCTTGCTCAAGCATTTTCATCACGAGAAGTGATAACCGGCTTCCGTCTGAAAATGCCGCATAATAAAAAGTTAGAGTCCATTGCATTCAGCTTGCATAGAAAAGGCTCTCGGAACCGGCCACGACGTGTTTCTAACGGAGCGAAGCTAGAAAATGGAGGCGTTCAACTCAAGCAACACGCCGCTTTTATCCCAGCCTGTCTATCCTTGAGGAAAAAGGACAAAAAAAGCTAGCCTAATCGCTGCATGTCAGTTTGAGACTTAATGATTCTTGTCGTGAGCGCCCAAGAATTGTTCGATTTGCCCGGGGCTGGCTTCCTGCTGATAGAGCGATTTCCATTCCGCATAAGGCATGCCGTAAATGAACTCGCGGGCCTCGTCTTTGGTAAGCTCCAAGCCCCGCTCGCGGGCGGCCTCTTGATACCAGTTCGCTAAGCAGTTGCGGCAGAACCCTGCGAGATTCATCATATCGATATTCTGAATATTTGCATGGTCGCGCAGATGATGTACAAGCCGACGAAAGGCTGCCGCTTCCAGTTCGGCGGTCAATTTAGGGTCGATCTCAGCTTTTGGCATACCATCCTCTCCCTGGGAGGGCCCATTCGCGCGGGGGGCGCGATCGGACCGTGACCCGTGATAGCGAATCGTATGGAATTTGGGGTCTCTGTCGGGTTTGGCAAGAATGCGGGCAAGCATTTCCGCTAGCTTTTGAGCCCATTCGCCCTGGCCTGCCTCGTCCCGAATCAGATCCTGGCGCACCTCGATGAGAGCGTTGGCAAGGCCGCGCATGGTTGCATGCTTGTGAATACAGTCCCCGCGCAAGGCTCCAGCATAAGGTTCGTTGTCGCCGACGACCAGTTCCTCATCCTCGCGCAAAGTATCAATGAGAGGGCGCGCCAGGCGCGCGTCCTTGTCCCAAAGCACTCCGACGTGCCAAGGCCGCATCCAGCCGCGCCAATTCTCAGTAAAGCTATGGATGGAGAACACAATTGGCGGTTTTCCCGCTTCGATCATACTGTCGATTATAGCGTCGATCGCTTCATGATAAGGCTTGTAATAGAGGTCGAGCCGCTGCTGTCGCTCCTCTCGTGTTATAAAAGCGTTTCCGGGCACAACAGCACCGTCGGAAATCCGCATGATCAAGGTTGGATCGTTCTCTCCGCGATTGGGATCGATCAGCAGCCGGGAATACCGCGTCAATATGGCAGGCGCTCCGAGGAGACGCGCCATTTGCCTCGTAATGCCAGCAGCGCCCGGATCATAGGCAATATGGCGCTGGAGTTGCTGGGGTGGCAGGCCGAGCGTGTCATAGCCAGGTGGGAATGCGTTATCGGCGTGATCGCACAACAACAAAATCCCGCTCGTAAGGGAGCCTGTTAAAATAGTATAAGGGGCATCGACTGGCAGAGCCACCGCCGTCCCGTTCATGGGCATTGTATGCAGCATAGCAAAGATATACGGTTTGTTGTTCAATAGGACCAGAAGTCTGAAACCTCTTTTATACGGTTTTTCAACGCCTTTTGATTTTTTGTGAACATGGTGATGTAGATGGGTCGCAATTGGAATAAACAATCAAATTCAAAACTATGAAGCTGGCGAACCCAAGATCAAATCTACGAACGGTATATGAGTCCGCAGTCGCTGCTGCGCAACCTTCATCCTGTCTGCCTCCGTTTTTTCCTGAAGCCCCGGCAAATGGACGCCTGATCGCGCTGGCGGTTGGCAA
>CAYVJO010000007.1:0-17167 GCA_964451735.1 uncultured Hyphomicrobiaceae bacterium
GTGGGGCCAGCGCGGAGATCATCGAAACGCAAGTCACGCAGGTTCTGGAAGACTCCTTGTCCGGCATTGAGGGCGTTGATTTCATAGCCTCGATCAACCGTCAGGAAAACAGCCAGATCTCGATCCGCTTCAACCTCAACCGAGACTCCGACGCCGCGGCTGCTGATGTTCGGGACCGTGTCGGCCGTGTGCGCGGACGTCTGCCGAGCGAGATCGATGAGCCTGTGATCCAGAAGGTCGAGGCCGACGCTCAGCCGACCATCTATCTCGCCTTTTACAGCGACCGCCACACCCCGCTCGAAATCACCGACTATGCGGACCGTTTCGTCAAGGACCGCCTCCAGACTCTGCCAGGTGTGGCTGAGGTCCGCATCTTTGGTGAACGCCGCTATTCCATGCGCATCTGGCTCGATCCCGAGCGGCTCGCCGCTTACAGCCTGACTCCGCAAGATGTGGAAGCCGCTCTTCGCCGCCAGAATGTCGAGGTTCCGGCTGGGCGGATCGAAAGCCAGCAGCGTGAGTTCACGGTGCTGTCTGAAACGGATCTGCAAAGCACTGAGCAATTCGCCAATCTCGTTCTCAAGGACGCCAGCGGTTATCTCGTCCGCCTGTCAGATGTCGGACGTGTCGAGATCGGAGCCCAGGATGAGCGCCGGACCGTGCGCTTCAATGGCGAGAGCGCGATCGCGCTGGGCGTCGTGAAACAGGCGACGGCAAACCCGCTCGATGTGTCCAAGGGCGTAACGGCGGAATTGCCTCGAATTATCGAAGGGCTCCCCGAGGGGATGCAAATCCGCATCGCGCACGACCGCGCCGTCTTCATCGCCGAGTCCATTAAAAATGTTTATATCACGATTGCGGAAGCCGTTATTCTCGTTGTGCTGATCATTTTCTTCTTTCTCAGGTCACTGCGCGCCACGTTGATTCCTATCGTGACGATCCCAGTTTCTCTGATCGGCGCATTTGCCTTGATGTATGCGCTCGGCTTCTCCATCAACACGCTGACGCTGTTGTCGCTGGTTCTAGCCATCGGCCTTGTCGTGGACGACGCCATCGTCATGCTTGAAAACATCTTCAGACATGTCGAGGAAGGCAAGTCGCCTCGTGAGGCCGCTTTCATCGGCAGCAGAGAAATTGGATTCGCCATCATCGCGATGACACTGACGCTCGTCGCCGTCTATGTGCCGATCGGCTTCATGGCGGGGGCAACCGGGCGGCTTTTCACGGAGTTCGCCTGGACACTCGCCGGCGCTGTCATCGTGTCCGGTTTCGTCGCACTCACATTGTCGCCCATGATGTGCGCCATGCTGCTTAAATCTGGCGAGAGGCATGGGCGCGTCTACAATGCCATCGAAACGTTTCTGCGCTCTATGACCAGCGGGTATAGGAGCACGCTTCGCCTGGCCTTGAAAGCGCGCCCGGTCATACTGCTAATCGGCCTGACTGTCGCCGGATCGAGCTATTTTTTCTTTTCGGTGCTGAAGTCGGAGCTTGCCCCTTATGAGGATCAAGGCACCATCGTCACGGTCTTTCTGGCACCCGAGGGTTCGACCATCGACTACACGGACCGCTATGCCCGCCAGCTTGAGGAAATCTTCGCGAGCACGGCCGATGTGGACCGTTTTTTCATGGTTGCAGGCACGCCGACTGTATCGCAAGGGATCAGCTTCGTCAAAATGACGCCATGGAGCGAGCGGACCCGAACCCAGTTCGAGATCAGCGAGGAGCTACGGCCCAAGCTGTTTTCCGTGCCAGGGATCATCGCGTTCCCCGGCAATCCGCCACCCCTTGGCCAGAGCGTGCGTGACAAGCCCATATCCTTCGTGATCCAGACCTCGCAACCTTACGACAAGCTCCAGGAACTGGTGGACGCCGTCATGGTCAAGGCGCGCGACTATCCCGGTTTTGCCAATCTCGACACTGATCTGAAGCTAAACACACCGCAGCTCAATATTTCGGTCGATCGCGACAAGGCGGCCGATCTGCGCGTTCAGATCGAAACGATCGGCCGTACGCTAGAAACGCTTCTAGGCGGCCGTCAGGTGACCCGCTTCAAACGCGAAGGCGAGCAATATGATGTGATCGTTCAGATTGCCGATCTCGACCGGCGCAACCCGGAGGATCTGAGACGTATTTATGTGCGTGCCTCTGACGGCGAAACGATGATCCCGCTGTCGAACTTGATCACGATCCGTGAAACTGTGGCGCCCAAGGAATTGAACCGCTTCAACCAGCTCCGCGCCGCTACGATCACGGCCTTTCTCACGCCCGGCCACACCATTGGCGACGGACTCGCCTTTCTTGATGAAGCGGCGCAGGATGTCGTGCTCGGCCAGGGCCAGATCGACTATTCCGGGCCATCACGCGAGTACAAAGACTCCACGGCCGACATCTACATTACCTTCATCCTCGCAATCGCTTTCATCTATCTCGTTTTGTCGGCGCAGTTCGAGAGCTTCCGCGATCCGCTCATCATAATGTTTACGGTGCCGCTCTCCATGACTGGCGCGCTTCTCGCGCTTTGGCTGAGCGGCAGCACGCTCAATATTTATAGCCAGGTGGGTCTCGTCACTCTGATCGGCCTTATTACCAAGCATGGCATTCTGATCGTGGAGTTTGCGAATCAGCTTCGTGCGGCGGGTAAGACGCTCGGCGACGCGGTCATCGAGTCGGCGGCGCTCCGTCTGCGTCCGATACTGATGACCACCGGAGCAACCGTACTTGGCGCACTTCCACTTGCACTCGCCTATGGGGCGGGCGCGGAAAGCCGTCAGGACATCGGCTGGGTGATTGTTGGCGGGCTGCTCGTCGGGACGTTATTCACGCTCTATGTAATCCCGGTCGTCTACACTTATCTCGCTGGGCCGGTCAATCTTGAGACCCACGCTCCGACAAGCGAAGCCAAAGCCAGGTTGGAGCCGGCGGAATAAAGGATGGCTGGCAGCGGATAGGGAATTGGGAGCAGCTTCGGATCGGGGCAGGGTGGATGCCTCACTTCGAGCCCATAAGAAATATGTGGGCTAAAAATCTGATACGATGCCGCCTTTTTCCCAGTCGCCGTAGCGGGTAGGCTCAAGGCCTTTGGGACCGCCGATCTCTTTTGCCGCAGCTTCTTTATCACCGGCCATTTTTATCCGGCGACCATGCGCTTCAGCCAAGGCGCGTTCAGCAGGCGTTGATCCAGTCCCACTTTCACCTTGCCCTTGCTCTTCAACCATTGCCATATGCATTTCAGTCTTCATTTGGAACTCCGCTTCGCTCGCATTATATCTAAGCGGCGCGCATGGCCGTCAACGGCATAGGCCAAAACGAGCCCGAATGTCACACGTCCCGTCGAGGCACAATTATGAGCTATTTTCGCACGACTCTTCTCCTTGCAGTGCTGACTGGCCTGTTCATGGCGATCGGTTTCGCCATCGGCGGACAGCAGGGCACGGTGGTTGCGTTTCTTGTTGCGCTTGCAATGAACGCATTTGCCTATTGGAACTCGGATAAGATCGTCTTGCGGATGCATAATGCGCAAGCCGTCGATGAGCGATCAGCGCCGGAGCTTTATGATATGGTCCGCCAACTCGCCGCCAATGCCGAGTTGCCCATGCCAAAGGTGTATATCATACAGACGGAACAGCCGAACGCCTTTGCAACCGGACGCAACCCCGAAAATGCCGCTGTCGCCGCAACGACCGGGCTGCTGCAAAGGCTTTCACGCGAGGAAGTGGCGGGCGTCATGGCTCACGAGCTCGCCCACATCAAAAACCGTGACACTCTGATTATGACGGTCGCCGCGACGATTGGCGGCGCGATTTCGATGCTGGCCAATTTCGGGCTGCTTTTCGGTGGCGGCAACAGAAATAACAATAGCGGCTTTGGCGTGATTGGCACGTTGCTGATGGTATTTTTGGCGCCACTGGCTGCTGGCCTTATTCAAATGGCGATCAGCCGGTCTCGCGAATATGAGGCCGATAAAATGGGCGCCCAAATTTCGCAGCGCCCCCTGTGGCTCGCCTCCGCGCTGGAGAAAATAGCCGGCGCGGCGCAGCGTATCCCCTATGGCCGTGCGGAGCGCAACCCCGCGACGGCGCATATGTTCATAATCAATCCTCTGAGCGGGCAGGGCATGGACAATCTGTTCTCGACCCACCCAAATACCACGAACCGGATCGCGGCTCTTCGTAGGCTGGCGCAGGAGATGGAGCAAGCTGGTTACAATTCGTCATCCACTAGCGGGCAAGGCCCATGGAGCGGAGCCGAAGGCGGGGAAAAGGGTCCGTGGGGCTAAAGTGCGGACTTGCCTGATCCGGCGTCAAAGCGCAAGGATGCCCTAAATTTTCAACCTCGCGGAATGGCTTGAGATGTGTTTGGTAGATTACTGTTCGGTCCGGATGAGGACGGCTTGAGCGCCAACGACCGAGCTGGTTTGCAGGCACGCAGGCTAGCGGTCGAACTCATCAACGAGTTGATCGGATATAGGCGCCCTCTCGACGACGCCTTCGAGCGTCTTCTTGCGCAGGAGCGTTATGCCGGACTGGAGCCGCGCGATCGCGCTTTCGCTAGGAGCATCGTAATGATGGCGCTGCGCCGTAAAGGCCAGCTCCTCGCCATCATTAAGAGTTTCGTCGATAAGCCTCTCCCGGAAAAGCGCGGGGGACTGGACGCTATACTGCTCTGCTCGGCTGCTCAGCTCGTTTTTCTGAAAATTCCGCCGCACGCCGTCATCAACCTCGCAGTGTTCCAAGTTCGCGAGGACACGAACGCTCGCCGTTTCGCCAAATTGGCGAATGCTGTGCTTCGGCGCATATCGGAACAGGGCGCGGCAATTGCGCTGAGCCAGGACGCAGCGCGCTTGAACACGCCAGATTGGCTCTGGGAAAGCTGGAACGCAGCCTTCGGTCCCGACGAGGCGTCCCGGATCGCCAATCAGCATATGCAGGAGCCGCCGCTTGATTTGACGGTCAAGCGGGATACGCAAGACTGGGCGGAAAAGTTGGGCGGCATCGTTCTGCCGACTGGCGGCGTGCGCATCAAGGCCAAGGGCCGGATCGAGGATATTGAAGGGTTCGCGAGCGGCGAATGGTGGGTTCAGGACGCGGCCGCCAGCCTCCCCGCGCTGCTTCTCGGCGACGTTAGGGGGAAACGCGTCGCTGATCTATGCGCCGCGCCTGGCGGTAAAACCGCGCAGCTTGCCTGCCGTGGCGCATTGGTGACCGCAGTCGATCTGTCTGCCAAGCGCTTGAAACGTCTTGGGGAGAATTTGCAGCGTTTGGCGCTTAAGGTTGAGACGGTAGAAGCCGATCTGCGCGACTGGACCCCTGAGGATAGCTTCGATGCGGTGCTGCTCGATGCCCCTTGCTCTGCGACCGGCACGATCCGCCGCAATCCGGATATCGCCTATCTGAAGACGCCGTCCGACATCGCCGAGCTGGTGCGTCTCCAGCAGATGTTACTCGCGAACGCAATCAAGCTGCTGAAGCCTGGAGGCATGCTGGTATATTGCACCTGTTCGCTTCAGTCCGAGGAAGCGACGGAACAGATTGCGCGGCTGCTTGCCGAGCGTAACGACGTGGCTCTGCGGCCTGTAGGGCCGGAGGAAATTGGCGGTCGGGCGGAATGGCTCGACAATGATGGCTCGCTGCGCACGTTGCCCCACGATCTACAGCTCAGCGACCCCGATCTCAGCGGCATGGACGGATTCTACGCGGCGCGGCTGGTCAAGCGAGGGGATGTCGATAGTCCGTAAACGCGCAATGGAGCGCCGGACTTTTTGAGTACGATCAGAAAAAGTGGACAGTGGTTTTTCTGAAATATCGTGCATAAACAGATAGATATAGATGAAAATCATTTCCATTTGAAACGATCATGACCTAGTCAGAAGCGGCTTTAGCCTTCAATCTGTCTGTTTAGGCATTGGATTTGCCAGAAAATATCTGGGCACTTTTCGGTCCGATTCTCTAGCCCTGAAGTGGACACATCAGGACCCTCAGCGAGGTCTAGAGCGTGATCCGTTGTGATGGAATCAGAACGCGACTCTAACTTTTTTTGGCGTAATCTTTTCGCAAGCCCGGTTTTCACTTCTGCAGATCACGTTTCAACATTGATGGCGCATCTGTTCAAAAAAAGGCTCCCCTCAAGAAGGGGAGCCTTAAGATATTCATCTTACCGGGAGGCAAATTCCGAATTAACGGTAATATCGCCAATTCGGATCATTTCTGTTGGTCTGGCCAATTCCTAACCAACAGCGGGGCGTACCAGTGTATATAAGAGCTTAAAATCCACGGCCAGTATACTCAAGGCCTGAAAACATATGATTTTTTATTTGCGGCAGGTCGAAATAACCGCAAAGCGCTCATTATTTTAAAAACTGCCCCATATATCATGCAATGGAAGCTAGTCATTTGTTTCTGCAAATCCTAATTAAACCAGACAATAGAACTTCTGTATTCATTATATATTGGTTTGATTAAATTCTTGTTGTTTTTGTTAAGGAGAATTTAACACCCAATCGCCGCGTGTGAAGTGCGATTCATCACAACCTGTATCGATCTGATATGGTTGTGGCATTTTTGCACTCTCAACCTTGCGGGGTATTCAATCGGGTGCTACTCGCCATAGGAATCGTGCACCATGCGCTCCAACCGCATGATATCCTTAACTATCAAAGAGCGCCCGCGACTTTCGAGAATGCCCAATTGCTTCAGCCTGCTCAGCTCCCTGGATACGGCCTCACGGTGCGTGCTGATGCGCCCCGCGATCTCAGAATGAGTAGGAGCGGGGCTAATTTCATGCACGTCCTGTTGGTTTTGCGTCGTACGGGCCATGCGAAGAAGTTCAGCATGGATACGATTGGTTACCGCCAGCGTGCTGAATTCGACGACACGCGCCGTCAATGCTCGCAGCAGCGAAACCAGATGATTGAGAACCGCATTCATGAAAACGGGATCGGCTTCCATCAGGTCGCGGAAAAAAGTCGAACTCATACAAAGCGCCGAGCATGGTTCGACCGCTTCGACCGAAGCCGAGCGCCTCTGACCGTCAATTGCGGAGAATTCACCGAAAAGCTCGCCCGGATCGATGCGCCGAAAATTCACAGCTTTCCCACCTGCGGAAAAAACCGTTACGCGTGCGAGTCCTGAAAGTAAAATATACACGTCGTTTAGATCGTCGGAAGGCGCTATGATTTCTTGCCCTTTGGCAAAGCTGAGGCGTTTCGAGTGCCGGTCGATCCGCTTCAGCGTGTCATTGGAGACGGACGCGAATAGTGGCGTTTGCCGCAACGACTGCCGTTCATACTTTCCCCTCTCACCGCTTGTCATGTCCGCTCTTTCTATGCTTTGTTCTGCATTTGTTTCTGATTCTCCCCAGGCCGCTCGCAAAAAACGAAGAAATAGCGAATCTCTCCCCCTTAGATGCTCCGTACTTCAGATTCCAATTGACAAAAAGGCGAAAAGGTTGATTTTTGCAACCATTGATTTAGTAAGCCTTATTCACTCTCGCCAGCTTTTTCAAATTTGTCATAAGTTAAGAGGAAGCTATGGAGCGGAAATTGGCCGCCATCGTAGCGGCGGATATTGTAAATTATAGTATCCTCATCAGCCAAAATGAAATCGCAACCTTAGCAGCCTTCGATAGGCTGCAAGAGGAGGTATTTAATCCTGCCATCAACAAATATCGCGGCAGGGTTGTGCGTCTTATGGGGGATGGTTCCCTTCTAGCATTCGATAGCGCGTTGGATGCCGTGAGATTTGCTGTCGATGTACAGCGGACTATGTCAAAGCGCAAGGCGGATGCATTTCCCGATGGCCAGATCGACTTCCGAATGGGCGCAAATCTCGGTGATATTGTTCATGCGAAAGACGATATACATGGAGAAGGCATAAATATTGCCGTACGTCTGGAAGAAATTGCGCCGCCTGGCGGCATCTGCTTGTCGCACAGTATTTATAGTCAAACCAAAAATGCGATCGGGGAGGATCTGCTTCCCATAGGCGAAAGGAGGCTGAAAAACATCGCAGAGCCGATCCTTGTCTGGCGTTGGCATCCGCCTCAATCGGCTGGCTGTGTTCCTAGCCAGGCAGTCAGCCGCCATGACGCGAGAAACCGGCATGGTTGCCAGATACTCGATCCGAAAGTGACCAACCTGCTGGCCGATCTCCATATCCGTTCCGCCAGGCTCGCCCTGTCGGATGCCTGGGACGAAATCCTTTCCCGGAAAGATGAAGGACAAAGTTTATCACTCAAGGAAATCCATCTCGCCCTTTGCGATCCGCTCAATCAGGCGCGAGAGTTGCTGAGCGCCATTTCGGTGGATTGCGGCGAGGCTGGCATTGCGAACTCTGGCAAAACAGTACCGTGCGCGAGAACGATGAGCGAAGTCCTAGCGCATGCGCTTGACGGGAGTGATATTTTTCAGGCGCTGACTATGCTAAAACGTATTCGGGCCATTTTGCGCTCTAAGGCCGGGTTGGGAGAGAAACGGGCTGCATTTATGAGTCTTACCAGTGATCTTTTATGCGAAACGCAAATTGTCAAGGGGCGCAGTTCGATCCGATTTGCTTTCGTCGATGTCTGAGCTCCTGGCCAGCTTGGCAGCGTTCCTAAAGTACGTTTTGCAGGAGAGCCTTGAGTGATTGGCTATGCATCGTTACAAGCTGCTTCAAACGGATCAAGAGAGTGACGGTGCTCATGGCTGCGGTACAATATGTCTACACGATACAAAAACTGTCTAAAACCTATCCGGGCGGGAAACAGGTTCTGAAAGATATAAACCTGTCTTTCCTTCCCGGCGCGAAGATTGGTGTGGTCGGCGTTAACGGCTCCGGCAAATCGACCCTTTTGCGCATCATGGCCGGCCAGGACACTGAGTTCAACGGCGACGCATGGGCGGCAGAAGGCGTCAAAGTCGGTTATCTGTCGCAAGAGCCACCGCTTGATCCGACCAAGGACGTCATGGGCAACGCAATGGAGGGTGTGGCTGAAAAGAAAGCGATGGTCGATCGCTATAACGATCTGGCGATGAATTATTCCGAGGAAACAGCGGACGAGATGGCGAAGCTTCAGGACGCCATAGATGCTCAAAATCTATGGGACCTGGACGCGCAGGTCGAGCAAGCCATGGATGCGCTGCGCTGTCCGCCAGCATCGGCTAGCGTCGAAAAACTGTCAGGCGGCGAAAGGCGGCGTGTTGCATTGTGCAAGCTCCTACTTTCCAAGCCCGATATTCTTCTGCTTGACGAGCCGACCAACCATCTAGACGCTGAAACCGTTGCTTGGCTCGAACGCTATCTGAAAGTCTATCCGGGTTGTGTGATCCTCGTGACGCATGATCGCTATTTTCTCGACAATCTCACGGAATGGACACTCGAACTCGACCGTGGGCAGGGTGTGCCTTACAAAGGAAACTACTCGAGCTGGCTTGAGCAAAAAGCCAAGCGCATCGAACAGGAAGGGCGGGAGGAAGAAGCCAAGCAGCGTACACTCGCCCGCGAATTGGAGTGGATTCGTGCAAGCCCCAAGGCAAGGCAAGCAAAATCGAAAGCGCGCATCAAGGCTTATGAGGATCTTGCCGAACGAGCGGGACGCGAGCAGGTCGGCAAGGCGCAGATCACGATCCCGGCCGGACAGCGGCTGGGCAATGTCGCGCTCGAAGCCGACAACCTCACCAAGGGCTTTGGTGACGTGCTCTTGATCGACAACCTAACCTTCAAACTCCCGCCGGGCGGGATTGTTGGCGTAATCGGGCCGAATGGCGCGGGCAAGACGACGCTGTTCCGAATGATTGTCGGGCAGGAAATGCCGGATAAGGGCGAAATCAAGATCGGCGATACCGTGAAGCTGGGTTATGTCGATCAGTCGCGCGACGCGCTCGATCCGAAAAAAAGCGTCTGGGAAGAGATATCCGGCGGCAATGACACGATCACGCTCGGCAAGCGTGAAGTCCCGAGCCGTGCATATTGCGGCTGGTTCAATTTCAAGGGCCCCGATCAGCAGAAAAAGGTCGGGATGCTTTCTGGCGGCGAGCGTAATCGTGTTCATCTGGCCAAGATGCTGAAAGAAGGGGGCAATCTCATCCTGCTCGACGAGCCGACCAACGATCTTGACGTCGAGACGCTGTCATCGCTTGAAGCCGCGCTTGAGGATTTTCCAGGATGCGCCGTAATCATCAGCCACGACCGGTTCTTTCTTGACCGTATCGCCACCCATATTCTTGCATTTGAGGGCGATAGCCATGTTGAATGGTTCGAGGGGAATTTTGAGGCTTACGAAGAGGATAAGCGCCGACGATTGGGAGACTCCGCCGTCGAACCTCATCGCGTAACATTCCGCAAGTTCGAACGGGGATAAATCGCTCGGGCTTACCTTGCTGAACGTGTTCCAGCTATGATGTTGAACGCCCGTTATCTGCCACGCTATTTTATCCAGCCGTAACCGGTGTCTGGTGTCATTTACGCCTGTTGGCAAGGCTTGAGTTATCGCCCGACGCACGGAACCTCCATCGCGTGCGCAGCTCGGGCGATGCCGTCGGCCAGGTGCAGGACGAATCCTGCGGGCGGCTGATAGCAGAGAGCAGAATGGAGCCGTGCTGCGCCTCGATCGCTGTCGGCATCAACGGCATCAAGCAGGGCGTTAGCCAGATCGCGTGGTGTCTTGCCGCACGTATTTTTGGTCATGCTTTAAGCTACTTAACGACAGCAAGGGAATTGTTCAAACATGCCGGTCACCTGGCCAGCCATCGAGATTTCAGAAGCTTGTCAGGACACCGCCAGTTTCACGATGATCGCGAGTAGGGCAACGAAAGCAAAAATATGTAGCTTGGGATTTATGGTCAGGTCTTTAGGCTGGGCGGCCTTTGGCACAAAGATAAAATAGGCGTAATAGGCGAGTAGCCCGCCGGCCAATCCATATTCTAAGCCGGACGGCGTCAGAATGATGGAGACGGCTGCCGGTAGTAGTGTGTCCGGATTGGTGAGCTGAGGCCTCGGTGTCTCCACGTAGCCGTCCGCCACGTCGCGGCCAATCAGCGAACTTGCGATGACGTAAAGGCCGATGGTGAACAAGGCCGGCGCGACGGCGATTTGCGGCACCAGTTCAAAAAGCGGCTGATCAAACGCCGTAAACAGCAAGCCGACCGCCGCGAGAAGCGCAAAGCAGCCCGCCACCCAAAAAGCGACCAAGCCGCTGCGTCCTCCAACAAGCACGCCCGCATTGTTCTCCGCGTAGAAAACAACGGGCGATGTTCCCATGATGGGTGCCGCCATGTTCATGCCGGAATCGACCAGGAAAGAGCGGTCGACGCGCCGTTCCCAATCCGGCTCTTTCTTGGAGAGCAAATGATAAGGGCTCCCCGCAATATCGGCGAACAGCATATAGAGGATGAAGATCCCGAAAGGCAGGGCGTCCAGCATATGGGAGCCAAGATTTCTGGCGCGGTCGATGGCATCGGGCTGACACGACCAGGCCCACAGGCAGCCGTCGGACGAGACATTCTGTGCGTCGACGCCGATCTGGTGCGCGACGATAGCGACGGCGCCCACCGAGACAAGCAAGCCGGAACGACCTGCAATATCCAACATCCAACCCCTGCCGGGACTGCCCTCTAACGTAAATTTCTTGGCATAGGCACGCAGCGTCACGTTGAAAAGAATGATAATGGCGACGCCGAAGATAAAGAGCGCGATCTGGCTTGTTTGCGCTGGGGCGTCACTGGGAAAAGCGATTCTCGTTCCAAGTTGCGCCAGTAACGCGCCAATGCCCCCGATCACCGCGATCTTGATTTCATGGGGGATGGCATCGATGACCTGCCGCCGGAAACCGGTGGCCGACATGAAGAACAGCGCCGCGCCGACGATGAAGCAGACGACCAGCGCCTCCGGCCAGCTTAGCTGCGTGCTTTGCACATACTGGACGAGAAAGGCATTGAAGGCCATGCCAGGCGCAAGCGCCGTGGGAGTCCGAGCGAGCCAGCCGCAAAGCGCCGACCCTAGGACGGCGGCGGCACAGGTGGAAAAGAAAACCGCAGATTGCGGCATCCCGATCTTGCCGAGCACGATGGCATTGACGAATGGCGCATAGGCCATAGTGAAAAAAATCGTCAGCCCGGCGACGAATTCCGTCTCCAGGCCGTCATGGCGGTGCCGCATCACCGATTCCCCCGATTATCGCCGATCGCGAATTTATATTGGAAAATCTTCGCGAGCAAGCAGGGCCAGCTGGAACAGCGCGTAGGGCTTGCCCTCGGCATGCGGCGCCTCAAGCCCGTTGATCGCCTCAACCTGACAGGCGCGCAACCTCTTGGGATGAAGCGACGCCATGGTCTTCAGCAGGCCACGCAGCGTTTCCGGCAGCGGTTGGCAAGCCGCTCCCCTCCCCAGCCGAGAACATGACAGCGTTGCTTACCCGCTTTCCCGCAGGCGGCTGATCTTATAGTCCTGCATCTTTTTCGCCAGAGTTTGCAGGAAAAACTGTACGTCCTCGACGGTTATACTCGCAGGGCTCAAACTTCCGAGCGAAAAGGTGCTGAGCAGTGCCTCGCGGGTTGAAAGGCTCATTCCCTCATGAAGCCCCATCGCCCAGCCGGCGAATAGACGACTCCGGATCTCCATCGATGCGATCAGGATGAGATTTTTATGGCGCTCGTCGGATACAATACGATGATACGTATTGCTGACATCGACCCGATCGCCCTCAAGGGCTTGAATGAAGTAAAGTCCATCGAAAAACAGAAAACCCGTAACATCGACCTGCTTATTATTTCTCCGACTTGTCATCAGCAATTCGCTGACATCGATGTTTCTCGTGGTATCCAACTCACTGAAATAAATAAGCCTTGTCAAACTCATCTTGCCAACGATCCGCAAAGCGCCACCTGTCAGCCTTTACCCCATGCAGAGGAATGGCTAGCTGGGAGCGCCGCATAAAGCCCCTCATCTTCTCACAAGAGGCAGATTTAACCCTTGAGCTGCTTTCATAATATTGTATTCGATATAAATCCTAACGCTGTCCGACACACGCAGGATTCCAAGAGGGCGGCAATATGACCTTACAAGCACGAAATACCTGCGCAGGTCGGTGAACCACGCCATAGATTGGATCGTCATACCCCTTACGGATAGAGTTCGCTCTTCTACGGATTGTCCTATCCGCGAAGTCGGTCTAATGGTTAAGGGCCGATTACCGTAACTTTGAAATTTATTGGTGGATCGTACGAAACAGGCCTAAAATAATACGCAGTTGCTCTATGTTCCTGCTGGTCAGACATGTAAAAGCACTCAAGGTTTTGCGATTTTACTTTTCGGTCATGCCGCCCCTTCATAATTTCAGTATCGGCAATCCAGGTAGACGACGATGACCTTCCAAGTCTTGCCAGCCTCCACCACAAAACACTCTGGTGATTCCGCAATCTGCCGCCTGTGCGCTGCCCCGCTCAACCACACTTTCGTCGATCTGGGCATGTCGCCACTTTGCGAGAGCTTTCTCCAGGCAGGCGAGTTGGATGCTATGGAGCCTTACTTTCCGCTCCATGCGCTAACCTGCGGCGAGTGTTTCCTCGTTCAGCTCAAGCAATATGTGAGCCCCGAGCATATTTTCCGCGAATATGCCTATTTCTCATCGTATTCGACTAGCTGGGTTGCACACGCCAAAGCCTATTGCGGGATGATCATGGCGCGGCTTGGGCTGGGACCGGATAGCCTTGTGGTCGAACTTGCCAGCAATGACGGTTACTTGTTGCAGCATTTTCTGCCGCTCGGCGTGCCTGTTCTCGGCATCGAACCGGCGGTCAACGTCGCTCAGGCTGCCATCGATAAAGGCATTCCCTGCGTCACGGAGTTTTTTGGCGTCGAATTGGCCAAAAGCCTTTCCGCCGAGGGCAAGCAGGCGGATTTGATTGCGGGCAACAATGTCCTTGCCCAGGTGCCTGACCTTAATGATTTCGTCGGCGGCATGACGATACTACTCAAGCCGGAAGGCATTATTACGCTGGAATTTCCCCATCTCGAAAAGCTAATGACGGAAAATCAGTTCGACACAATCTATCATGAGCATTTCTCTTATTTTTCTCTTACGACAATCGAACACATGGCCAGGCGTCACAATCTCAAGCTTATCGATGTGGAGGAGCTTCCAACGCATGGCGGCTCGCTGAGGGTTTATCTGGCGCATAAGGCGGCCTCGCATCAGCCCTTGCCGTCGGTCGGCACCCTGCTTGAGCGGGAGGAGCGTCTGGGTTTCCGCGATATCGCCACATATTCGGCCTTTGCGGACCAGGTGAAAGCCACAAAACGGAAACTGCTTGCCGCACTGATCGCCATCAAAAACGAGGGCAAAAGCATCTGTGGTTATGGCGCACCGGGCAAAGGCAACACGCTTTTGAACTATTGCGGCATCGGCACGGATTTTCTCGACTTTACAGTCGATCGCAATCCCTACAAGCATGGCCGCTACACGCCGGGAATGCACATCCCCATCCTGCCGCCCGATGCGATAGAACAGGCCAGACCCAATTACATATTTATCCTTCCCTGGAATTTAAAACGCGAAATCACGCAGCAATTACGCCACGCAGGCGATTGGGGCGCAAAGTTCATCGTCCCGATACCAGAAGTCGCGATTATCGACCCCAAGGAGATCGTTCCATGAAAGTCGTTCTGTTTTGCGGCGGCCTTGGCACGCGGATCCGCGAATATTCCGAAAGCATTCCCAAACCCATGATCCCCGTAGGCCATCAACCGATCATGTGGCATATCATGCAATATTACAGCGAATACGGGCATCGCGACTTCGTTTTGTGCCTTGGATACAAAGCTAATATCGTCAAAGACTTCTTTCTAAATTACCGTCCCCAGAGCTTTGCCGATTGTGTGGTCTCCAATCATGGCCACAGCGTCGAATTCCTTGGAGCATTGCCGGAGGATTGGCGCGTCTCGCTGATCGATACGGGCATCTGGCGCAATATTGGCGAGCGTCTTTGGGCCGTGCGTGATCACGTTCACGGGGAGGAGATGTTTCTGGCCAATTACAGCGATGGCCTGACCGACGTCAATCTCGACGACATGATCGCCGCGTTCAGGAAAAGCGACAAAATCGGCTGCTTTCTGGCGATCCGCCCACCGCTAACCTATCATCTCGTCGATATGGACTCGGGCGGCAATGTGCGAGAATTCATATCTTCGGACCGGTCGGAAATTTGGGTCAATGGCGGCTATTTCATCTTCAAACCCGACATCTTTGAATATATGCGCCCTGGCGAGGAACTCGTGCTGGAGCCTTTCAGGCGCCTCATCGCCGATAATAAACTCATGGCCTATAAGCATGAAGGCTTCTGGCGGTTGATGGATACGCTGCGGGATCGGCAGATGCTCGAAGATCTTGTCGAAAAAGGCGATATGCCTTGGGTCGTTCAGCGCGATTCGGCAACTGGCGCGGTCAAGATCAAGGCGACCCGCTAATGATCCCTCTCCTGCCGTTCATGGGCGGCGAACCGTTGACCCTGCTTTGTCTTGGCGCGCATTCTGACGATATCGAAATCGGTGCGGGCGGGACGATCCTGAGCTGGTTAGCCTCAGGCGCAAGGCTGCATGTGCACTGGTGCGTGCTCAGCGCAACTGGCCCGCGTGGCGATGAAGCAGCGACATCTGCCCAGGCTTTCCTTCGCGGCACGATGAGCAAGACCATAGAGCTTGGGGAGCATCGCGACGGTTATTTTCCCTATGCGCCGGAGCTAAAAGACCGTTTCGAAACGCTCAAACGGATTGTCAACCCTGATATCGTGCTTACCCATCGCCGGGATGACGCCCATCAGGACCATCGCATTGTCTGCCAGCTCACATGGAACACCTTTCGCGACCATCTCATTCTGGAATATGAAATCCCGAAATGGGACGGCGATATTGGTCAGCCCAATGCATACATACCGCTCAGCGCCGAGATTATTGAGCGCAAATGTGCGTTGCTCGACGAACATTTTGGGTCCCAGCGCTCGAAGGATTGGTTCGATGCGGACACATTTCGCGGTCTAGCGAGGCTCCGTGGCATGGAGTGCCGCGCGCCCGACCACTACGCCGAAGGCTTCATAATGCGCAAAACCGTGCTATGCGCCCCTCCGCCCTGAACACCAGGTGGCCTGCCCTAAATCGCGATACCAGCTTCTAACTTAGTGTCCGGCGCTCAAGTACCAGTGTTTGATGCGAATCATCGCGCAGATCCAGCTATAGCCGTAGCGGCCATAGGTAGTGGCAAGGCGAATGATCGCAGCGGTCAGCGCGTCTTCATGGTCGCGGATGATCGGGCGCCGGCGCTGCATCTCGCGCAGCTGCCCGATTATAGCAAAAGCACGTCGCTCCGAGACCGCACTCCCGGAGCGCATATGTTCGACGCAATTCGACACAATCCCGGCGTCGGGAAGGGCTCAATATTTTCCCTCAAGTGCGCCCGCTTTCGCGGACGTACTACGACCCGATTTCATAGTGTAATTGCTTTGAAGGCAATTAATAAGCCGTGGCAGTTACGCCTACGCCATCACGCTTATACAAGTCACGGCGGAAATGTGCCTGGCCATCAGGCGTCGCCCAAGCTGTCACATATGCAAAATATAGTTTGACCCTACTTTTTACGTCGACGTTCAGGGATTCTCCGCTACGTTTCATGTTCGCAACCCGATTCAAATCCCAGCCATTATCCCGCAGGATCCATGCTGTAAGTTGCGGAATATTTTGAATACGGACACAGCCAGAGCTTTCGGCCCTAAAATTACGGGAGAATATGCTCTTAGAAGGCGTATCGTGCATGTAAACCGAGTGCGGATTGTGAAAGTTTATTTTCAAAAAACCGAGCGGATTATCATCCCCAGGCTTTTGGGCGAAGAACAAATTGTTTGCGCTAGGGCTAGCCCAGTTGATGGTTTTCGGATCGAGAGGGCGGCCGCTCCGATAGGCATTGTAATCAGAATAAACATCAATTCCATAACGCTCGAATATTTTATAACCATCACCACCGCGGGCTTTGGGAAGCAAGTCTTCCCTGATCACGGTCGGAGGAAGAATCCAGTCCTTGTTAAAGTTGATTTCATGGACATGAGACTGCAATATCGGCGTTGGCCTGTCTATCTTGCCGACAACTCCGGCGTGACGCGAAACAATTTGGTCGTTCTCAACCGCTTCAATCTGCGCAGCCGGTA
>CAYVJO010000007.1:17177-18982 GCA_964451735.1 uncultured Hyphomicrobiaceae bacterium
TGCGAGCCCATTGCGCTCCTGCGCGGCTTTAACGGCCTTCTCCACATAATAATCGAACGTTTGCGGATATCCACTATCTGCCGCGAGATCGCCTTCTGCCTGGAGGCGCTGGCGAAGCGTGACGACAGCCGGATTGGAATTACCGACGCGAAGCTCGACCATCGGCAACTGCTCCCATCCACCACGCTCGACGATAGCGGAGTAGCGCTTGATGGCGGCTTTCATATGGTCGATGTTGCTTGGTGAGATCGTGGGAAAGCCTCTCGTGGGCTGTTGCTCCCACTGCTTTGAGAAGGAACGGTCGAAACCCGGATCCCAATTGCTCCCGCTGTCGTTGAATTTCATCCAATCGTCGACGGATGCTAAATTCTGCGAGTAGCTCGCAGGCGCCGTTAACATACCGGCAGCGCAGAAAACAGCCGCCAAGGTGGCCGTCCGAATTGAAGGGCATTCAAACATACGCTCTGAATTCACCTTCTGCACTCCCAGATGCCATTTGTATTGACGCACATCATCCCCCGCACTTTAAAAAGCAAACTTAACGCGTGCCGCGCAGCGTTATTGCCAGTTAACCATATATCAATTCATTGCTATCCTGCATCGCGTGGCGCATCAACTCACAAAACGTTGCAACATTTGTGAACGGAAAGCCTTACTCCGCTTCGGATTTGAGCAAATCCAGCAAGACACAACATGTTTCAATCTATGGTAAACAAACTGTGGGAAAATACGCATAAAATCAAGTTTTTCGGTCTTACACGCCACATAAGCTGGATGCCGTTGAAATCCTGCAACGATTCGAACAAAATGGTCTGTAACGACGCAACCCAATTTGCGCACGGCAATCATGTGGGTCCGCTGGACCATCAGAGGCGATAGCGTATCTGATCCCCCCAAAAGCGCTCCAACCTTGAAAGGCTATTGTTCATGCTCTTCAAATCCGCGATCGAAAGACCGGCAACCTTTTCGATCATGGTTAGCTGGCGCTCGAACAGCCCGTTTACGATATTGTAAATGTCCTTGCCTTTTTGCGTCAGCCGCACACGAACCGAACGGCGATCGGTTTTGGATCGTTGATGATGAACATAGCCGTTGTCGACAAGCTTCTTGAGGTTGTATGACACGTTCGAGCCAAGGTAATAGCCACGTGTGCGAATTTCGCCTGCTGTCAGCTCACAATCCCCGATGTTATATAACAAAAGGGCTTGAACTCCGTTTACGTCGGTCCGACCGGCACGCTCGAATTCGGCCTTGACCACATCCAACAGCAAGCGATGAAGCCGCTCAACGATCTTTAGCGACACTAAATATTGCGCCATCAATGGGCGCTCGTCCGTCGTTGCTTCCGACCGTGAATAATCCAAAACCACGCTCATTACGCGCCTCTTCTGGTTGCTATTTTCTTGTTGCCTCCACTTTAGCGCGCAATTTGCTAAGTTGAAATTAATTATACAAGCTAAAATTGTATTATCTTACGTTTCAATTTTATTCTTTGGTGACTTCGCGCCTTTGAGAAATTCAAAAATTGCCGAAAAATCCAGCGCCTCCCCGCCATGAGCGGCAAAAAGTGCGTAAAGCTGAGCCGCCTCGGCGCCAAGAGGCGTCGCTGCTCCAGAACTGGACGCTGCCTCCTGGGCAAGGCGCAAATCTTTCAGCATCATCGCGGCTGTAAAGCCGGGAGCGTAATTCCGATTGGCCGGTGAGGTTGGAACCGGGCCCGGAACGGGACAGTAAGAGGTCAAGGACCAGCACTGGCCAGAGGCTTTCGATGCTATGTCGAAAAGAACCTGCCGATCCAATCCCAG
>CAYVJO010000008.1:0-1169 GCA_964451735.1 uncultured Hyphomicrobiaceae bacterium
GCGGGAACGGCCAAGGCTGACTCATGATGTAATCCACACGGCCGATCAGCACGCCGGTTTCTTCCATGATCTCACGCCGGACCGCCGTTTCGATGTCGTCGCCAGGCTCGACGAAGCCGGCGAGCACCGAATACATCTTTTCCGGAAAGCGCGGCTCATGGCCGAGCAGACATCGCTCGTTGCGTGTGACCGACATGATGACGGCCGGATCGGATCGCGGGAAATGATTCTGCCCGCACGCCCAGCATTCTCGCCGCCAGCCGCCGTCGCGCGCAATTGTCCGTGCGCCGCAACGTCCGCAGCAACGTTGGCTCGCGTGCCATGCGGAAAGGCTGCGGGCTTGCGCGGCAAGTGCGAGTTCGTAGGGCGCAATGTCGCTCTGTAGGGCCAGGCTGCGCAAATCGGCCAGCGGGGCCGCTGCTTCCAAACCGCCCGGCAAAGACAGTCCGTCGGCAAGCGTCAAAGCCGCCGCGAATATGGGGGCGCCGTCTACGTCCAAGCCAAGAAAAACCGCGCCAGCCAAATCTACGCCTAGCCCATGAAGCTCCCCGGCGGAAAAGCGTCGCAAACCGGTCTTCGAACCGTCGGCATTGGCTTGAATCGAAAATCCCAGATCGATCAGTAAATGAAAACGCGCCGCCGCCGAGTTCCGCTGCGTCCCGATCCAGGCGTCGTCACGCCTTTTCTCGCCAACCCTGTCGATTGTCGTCTGTGCTGCGATGTGCCTGAGATTGATTGGTGCGCGTTCGCTCATGCCTGTCCTAACCGCTGACCGGGATGGTCGCCGTCAAGGGCAGGTCGCCCGAAGCGGCGCGCTTTTCCAACTCGTCGAGCGCCCATTGATAGCTGCGGTCCTTCAACGTGCCGTGTTTGTTCCACGCCATGATGTCGATGCCAGCCGGGATCGGAGCAGCAAGCAGCATATCGAGCGGGCCGAGTCTGTCGCGCTCCGCATTCGGCGTCCGGTGCTGCGCTGCGACCAGAAGTGTCTCGAAAGAGGGCAGGCCAGGCTCGTCCGGCGGCGACGTCCAGGGAAGGCGAGCCCGCATCTGTTTTTGCCAGGCGGGCAAATCGCGGTAGCGAATGGGCGACTTGCCGAAGGGCGGCGAAAGCGGTGCGGCAATGACGTTCGGCCCGGTATTGAGACGATGCAGTGGCTGGTATGGCGG